>JACQQJ010000201.1 GCA_016207035.1 Nitrospinota bacterium
TATTTATTTACTCCTATTTGCCATACAGGTTTTCAATGTACTTCTTTTAATCCAATTACCTTAAAAATTTGAACAGGTTTCTGTCTCCCTTTAGTTTTTATTGGCGGGAGTTCGTTACAGATAACCTTATCTTTCACATAGTTGTAAGTCGAGGCAGATATAAGTACATCCCCTCCCGATGCCGATGACTGAATTCTATCGGCTACATTTACTGTATCACCTATTACCGTGTAATCCATCCTCTTTTCTGATCCTATGTTTCCAACGACTGCCTCACCTGTCCCGATGCCAATACCAGCAGAGATAAGTTCTCCACCATCCCTCTTCCTCACTGTATTAAATTTTTCAATTTCATGCTGTATCTCTATTGCCGCTCTCACAGCCCTCTCCTCATCATTATCCAATTTTATCGGTGTTCCAAAAACTGCCATTACATTATCGCCAATAAATTTATCAAGTGTTCCTTCATACTTAAAGATTACATCTACCACCATATTGAAATATTTATTAAGGAGGGTTACAACATCCTCTGGCTCCATTCTCTCTGCCAGTTTTGTAAATCCCCTTACATCTGCAAAAAGGACTGTCACATGCTGCCTCTCCCCATGAAGCTTTATCTGACCCTTTCCTGATAATATTTTTTCAACCACCTGTTTTGCCACATACTTACCAAAACTCTCTTTTACAAACTCTGTTTCAGTAACATCATCTACAATTACTATATAACCGGTCGGATCTCCATTTTGATTGAAATAGGTATCACCTTTTATGTATCTGTGTATCACATCTCCCTTATCTATGAGTCTGTACTTTGTCCTCTCCAATCTTCCAAAATCCTTCATTATCCTGTAGAAAAAATCAAAGGGTATCCCTTCAATATGAGAAAATACCTCCTCAATCCTTCTTCCAAGAGCATTCTCTGCAGGGATTCCATGGATAATCTCCATTGCTTTATTGAACTTCATAATGGTAAAGTTTTTGCTCTCTATGAACATAAGTCCTGATGTCATGCTCTGTAAAATATTTTCATTCATCTGCATAATATCTTCCAGATCTTTTGAATGCATAATCCCTCCATAACAAATCTCAAACCTGAAATTTTATGGAACTCCCTCCCCCCAATGCACTATCCCATTCTTATCCACATAAACCTTCCTGAAGTAAGGTGGATCTGGAAAGCCTACATTTAATGGTCCACAGGCTGCAGTCTGAACAACAAAAGGTCTTTCACTATCAAAATTACCGTTTCTATTTTTTTTTGAATAATTACCATTATAGATATTAAGATCTTGGTCTATCCTGAACTCAATATTCTGATGGGCATGTCCAGAGAATACGATATCCACTTTTGGTCCAGAATATCTGCTATCATTTTCCTTTTTTCCCAAACACAGGTGGAAGAACTGGCTGAGAAAATGGTTTATCGATCCATGCCGTGTGTTAATTTGACCTTTTTTAAGGATAACTTCCTCTTTACTATTTGGAATTTCAGGTAAATTCCCAATATTGATTGGCGGGGCATGGAGGCATATAAATATCCTGCAATGAGGAATCCGTGCCTCATGAATAGCCTTGAGAACCCTCTCAAGCCATAGAATCTGCCCGCATGAATAATATTCATTTTCAGGATAAAATGCCATGCTGTCAGGGGAGCCACCGAGGATATTATCCTTAATGGTTATTCGTCCCATCTTTTTGTTCCCATTATCCCAGAGATATTGTCCGATAAGGCAATCTGGTCCTGTATCCATGATAATGAAATAGTTAGAGCCAGAGGAGAATGCATAATTGAAATAAGGATTAATATGGAGGAAATAATAGTAAAGTGCCTGGACATTTGCCTCAATAGGTATAATAGCATGGGTTACCATATATCTCACCCATTTTCCCAGAAGAGAATTTATAATACTGTGTAATAATATTGCAATTGATAAAGGGATGAAATGCCACATGGCAAGGACCTGGGTATCTTTAATAAATGCAGATAGGAATGTTGAGATTGCTGGAATCAATAACTTTGCCTGCCATGTCTCAGAATAACTGAGAAGCCATTTTATTATTGTATGGAGTGAGTTTTCTTTCGATATAGGAGAGCCTTTTTTAACAATATTTCCATAAACCTCATTTCTCTTTGCGTCAAGTCTTTCGACAGTATCATAATATTCAAAGTCGAAATGTCCCGCTTGATCCTTGTTTATCCCAAAAGTTGACGATGCGTTTACAATGTCGTAAGGGTGAAGTCTCCAATCGTGATTACCCGTGGATGTAAAGATGGGAACCCTGATACCAGAATTTCCCCTTTGCGGTTCATAACCACCACCTGTTACAATCTCTATAAAAACCTGCCAGTTATTGTCAGCCTCATTCACCTCATCGCTTACACCGTGATTTACAAAATCAACGAGGTCTCCACCGATAAGCACAATATCAAGTTCTCCCTTGTCAGCAATTCCATTTGCCTCCTTTATAAATCTCCTCATCTTTTCATTAAAGTTATTAAACCCTTTTATTTGCCCGGTGGTAGTAGCTATTTCACCCTCAATGAGATCATTTCTCCTCGCAAGGTGGAGGTCTGTTAGATGGATAAAACGGATACCGTTATCCTTAGACCCTTTGATACAAACGGCATGGGGTTTCTTCTGTAGTATAGTTCCTTCCAGACAGAGGTCATAGAGGGTTGATCTAAAAACCCCATTCACCCTTCTTAATAATATTGATTTGTCAAATTCTGGTAGAGAAAGTCCAATTTTATAAAATTGCACCCTTCCTCCGAGGAGATTCAGGAACAGTTCCCGACTCATAATCTCCCTTGTTTCATTTACAGAGCAGGGAAGAGGTCCGGTATCCTGCGGAATCTCATGCACCTCTTTCTGAATCAGTGGAATTTGTCCGATACCTTCATATTGATTTGACAATGAAGGGATAAGACTCCATTTTCCGAACATGGCATCAGTTGTGGCAACGATAACTGAGATATGATCATCATAAGATTTATTTATCTCACGGGAGCGACTATCATCATTGAAAGATATAATTTGAGGACAACCGAGACTGGGGCTTAAGATTAAAGGGAAACTTCTCATTTTTTTTCTTTAAAAATTATATCTCTAAACTCCATGGTTTTATATCAGGTATATTAACCTGAACCATAATTATCTCCTTATATATTCTCTATCCTTCTTCCTTATGAAAACATAAAAAATGACCAGCCCACCCCAGAAATAAATAGTGAGGATAAGCCAGTAGATAAAGAATGGATTTTCCCAGAAGGAAGAAAAATTTTTTGCCAAATAATCTTTGTAAGTGGGGGCTATATTAAAAGTAACATCTTTAATTACATAGACCAGAATGAGAATAAGAACACTGAGGCTTATATAGGATACCCTGAGCCACCCCGTTTTATCTTTGCGGATTAAGTATTTTCCTGACTCAAAGCCAATCCATGTGGGAAGGATTGCCATTATCACTGCCCCAAAAGATGATATGGCAAATTTAGGCATTCCGTGTATGTGGTCAACCCATTCCCAGAAATAATTGGTCTCCCACGCAGGCCAGCCCATGAAGAAGTAAAAGACAATAGGGGTTGTAAAAAGATAGGAAAAGAGGATAGCTGTAAAACGGAGAGACCTATATCTTTCCGCATTTGTATACTTTAACATATTTCGTCCTGCATCTGCTATCACCTGTCCTGCCACTAATCCAACAGGTACATCAATCAACATCATGCGAAATCCCCCTTTATTTTACCCCTCCGATTGATCACTCCTTATGCCTTCTGAAGGTTTTAGATACGCACCCGATATTCGTATCTTGCCCATAATATACCCTTCTCCTGACTACTTTGAAAATGTCCACAAATAGGTATCCTCCGGAAACCCAGAGAGGAGGGCCTTTTGGCGAAGCTGTTGAGCCTCTTCACGTGTCAGATTTGCACCTATGACGACTGCATAGTATAGATTTTCTCCATAAGGGGCATATACCTCTGCTTTAAAATCCTTCCATTCCTGAGTAATCGACTGTACACGTTTTTTGGCATCTTCCAGTTTCAGATAGGAACCTACAATTACAAACCAGACATTTTTAGGACTCGAGCCTGTCAGTCCCCGCCAGAGCTGTTGTGTCGTAGTTTCTTCTGGAAGGGAAAATGTTTTTATATCCTGCTTTTTATCCGTTTGGGCATATGCAGAATGGTTGAAAACAAAAGAATAAGCAGATACCTTATCAGCATAATGAGCGGTCTTGGAAACTTCAACATTTGAGGCATTCATAAATGCAGTAATGAGTGCAGGGGCTGCTATACCTAACTCAAAAAGTTTTATCGGGCTATTTTCATCCTTATGGAGAAAGGCTATAAGACCTCCTAAGTAGAAAAGGATAAAAACCCGTATTATATATGCAAGGAATACAAAGAGCGTAAGGTTTACGAAAACCCCATTAACATCAACAACTAAAAGATTTATTACAACAGGGGTGAGTGCCCCTAAGCCACCAATGATAATTTTCTGACGGGTTTTCATATGTATTTCCTAATTTTTAAATTTATTACTCTAAAGGTGTGACAGTGAAA
>JACQQJ010000202.1 GCA_016207035.1 Nitrospinota bacterium
AATATCTAACGGGGTTCATCTGTGGTTTATTAAGTTTTTGTTCTTTTAAATTCTTCGTGTGCCTCGTGGTTAATCAGTCTTTGTTTTTTGGCTGTGGCTTTGCCACGATGTGTTCTTTGTGGTAAAAAGATATTTTCTAATGAATATCATCATTATTGGATTTAAAGGCTGCGGAAAGACACTTATAGGGAAAATACTTGCTGACAGATTGAAGAGTAAATTTCATGATATTGATACAATCATTGAATCAATGTATTCAGAGGAGACTGATAAACAACTATCTTTTCGAGATATCTATAAGGAGCACGGTAATGAATATTTCAGAAATTTAGAAAAAAGGGCATTAGAAAAGATGCAGGGGCTTGAAAACAGTGTTATATCCTTTGGTGGCGGGACTGTATTTGTCTATGATGATATTTGTAAGAAACTGACTGGTCATATTACGATATATCTTCATGTTGAACCAAAAATTCTCTATGAAAGGATGATACAGCATGGTATTCCTGCATTTCTTGACAGATTAAGGCCGCTGGAGTCATTTGAAATGCTTTATGCCGAGAGGCTGTCAACATATAAGAGACTGGCAGATATTGTTGTGGACAACTCAAAAGGTGTAGAGGATACGCTCAAAAACATTTTACAGGAGCTCAGCAGGAAGGATGTCTGGAAATAGTTTTGGTAAATTATTTAAAATTACGACCTGGGGGGAATCTCATGGCCCTGCACTGGGAGTTATTATAGATGGCTGTCCCTCTATGCTTGATCTAAAGGAGGATGATATACAGTTTGAATTAGACAGGAGAATGCCGGGAAAGGGCGAGGCTACTTCTCCACGGGGTGAACCAGATAAAGTGGAGATTCTATCAGGGGTATTTAGAGGTAAAACGACAGGTGCCCCTATCTCCATGGTGATAAAAAATGTTGATGTAGATTCAAGCAAATATGAAAAGATTAAAGATATCTTTAGACCTGGCCACGCGGATTATACATACTTTGCACGATACGGGTTTAGAGATTATCGCGGAGGTGGAAGATCCAGCGGCAGAGAGACTGCAGGGAGGGTTGCTGCCGGGGCAGTAGCAAAAAAAATCTTACAGATAAGGGGTGTAAAAATTACCGGGTATACAAAACAGATTGGTGATACTATTGCCTCAACTTTTGAAATAGATGAAATAGAGAAAAATGAGGTCAGGTGTCCTGATAAAAGCGCTGCCCAAATGATGCTTGAAAAAATACGGGAAGCCAAGAAATCAGGAGACTCAATAGGTGGTATCGTAGAGGTTAAAGCATCTGGAATTCCCCCAGGTATTGGCGACCCTGTCTTTGATAAACTTGATGCAGATATTGCAAAGGCTCTGATGAGCATAGGTGCAGTAAAGGGTGTAGAGATTGGGTCAGGCTTCAAATCTGTCTTTCTGCCCGGCTCTCAGAACAATGATGAAATCTATATGAAAGATGGTAAGGTTGCATTCAGGACAAATAATTCAGGTGGGATATTGGGTGGGATTTCCAATGGAGATGATATTATTGTGAGAATTGCTGTTAAACCCACTGCATCTATCGGTAAGAGACAGAGATCAGTGGATGTCCACGGGCATGAAACAGAGTTAAAGGTGGAGGGAAGACACGATCCGTGCATATGCCCTCGTATTGTCCCTGTAGCAGAAGCAATGATGGCAATTGTTTTCGTTGACCACCTTTTAAGAAGTAATCTTAATCCCCTATCGTTCTCTCTTTCCTCCTCATCCTGAGCATCTCCCTCTGCAGCTGGAAGGTGTATTGGGTAATCAACTCCATATCATCATCATGCATGGCATAATATCTTATTCCAATAGAATATTTTTGTGGCTGGTTTGTCTGGGGAGATATCGCATCAACCCTCATAACTTCACCTAGCGCCGATACAGAAAATGGAGGCTGTGCCCTCGGTGGTGATATAATTATTTTTACAATATCGTTCTTATTCAGTCTTTTTGAACATATCATCTTCAGACCATTTCCACTTATATCTACGCAGTTACCAACATTTTCATCTTCTATCGATGGTTTTAACTGTTGTGTGGTAAGGGTTGTAAGGGCGGCTATCTTTTTGTATATATCAAGTATTATATCAACAGTAGCCTTATCTATATGAGGTATCTTTTCCAAAATCTCGGTCTCATTGTAGCCTGCATAAATGCCGGTGGAAACTGCAGACTCTCTCCTGTCTTTGGTTCTCCTCAGCAGATAGTCCTTCATCTTTTCCTTTGCCTGTTCTGGTGTAATAACATAAAATTCCATCGGGAATGAATCTTCAATCCTGGCAGACTCCCTCTCCTCCGCATGGGTATTTTTAGAGGGTTCTTTATCCTTAAAGCCTTTTGCCAAATCAAGAGGGGCAGGTTTTTTTGCCCTTGGCTCCTCAGTTGTTATCTTCGATTCCTTGAGTGACTCAGCCTGCTCCAATCTTTCCAATTTTAAAACTACAATCGGAAAGGTTTTATTGCTCACGATCCTTGATAGGATAGAAAAAGGGATACCATCCTTTTCAGCTATTACACTTACTAATTTACCCTGGGGGACATCTTCAGGTTTTTCAGGTGAAGGTGATAGAAGAAAGGCAATCAATTCCTCTTTTATTTTTTTAACGACAGACGGGTATCTCTTTGATTCGGAATCAGACTGCACTTTTATAGTAACATTCTTTTCAATCTCAAAATATTCAGAAAGTATCATAATGTATCAATAATTTTGGTTGATTTTAAGC
>JACQQJ010000195.1 GCA_016207035.1 Nitrospinota bacterium
AATTTTCCTTTGCCTTTTTTACATAAGAATCAAAATCTTTAACCACAAAACCTTTAGGACTCAGGAATCTGTGCCCAAAGGACTTATTGCTGCTTTTGATTCCATCAAGTTCAAATTTAATCACCTCACCATTATAAAGGGCAAGAACCCAGTGTATAGGTCTGACAAATTTAACAATTCCCATTCCCCATTTCATGTGTTTGGGAAAGGGTATTGAGAATATCAATTTAGTCAAAATATCAGGGAGAAGCCTCTTTGTTAATTCCCCTATATTTTCTTTTACTGCACAGAGATATTCCCCTTTCTCCGTTTTTTCAATCTTCAAATCCTCTATCCTAACCCTCTGATTTTTCGCAAAACCAATAGCAGCCTGAGTTGGTAAACCTTTATCATCAAAGGCAACCCTCTTCGGAGGGCCGATTACCTTTTCAATAAGTCTATCCTGTCTCTCTGACAGATTTTCAACCCAAAGAACAAGCCTCCTTGGTGATCCAAAGACCTTTGCCTGACCACAGGAAATCCTATTATCCTTAAAAATTTGTTTTGACAGCCCCTCAAACTTATGAATTGCAGGATTCAGATATACTGACGGTATCTCCTCAGTCCCTATTTCTAAAAGCAGCTCTTTTGACATATTTTATTTCTTCAATAACGGATATCCCATCTCCTCCCGCATCTTCAGATACCCTTCGGCACATTTGCGGGCGAGGTTTCTGACACGGGCAATATAACCTGTCCTTTCCGTTACACTTATTGCACCCCTGGCATCCAGCATATTGAATGTGTGTGAACATTTAAGACATAAATCATAGGCAGGTAGAATTAGCTTTTCTTCAATGAGTCTTTTACACTCTGATTCATACATCTCAAATAACTTAGAATACATCCCCACATCTGCTGTTTCAAAGTTATATTTTGAAAACTCCACTTCATCCCTGTGATGGACCTCACCATATTTTACCCCGTTACTCCATACAAGGTCGTAGACATTATCAACATCCTGAAGATACATTGCAATTCGTTCAAGACCGTATGTAAGTTCCACAGAGATTGGTTTTAAATCTATACCACCAACCTGCTGAAAATAGGTAAACTGGGTTATCTCCATCCCATCAAGCCAGACCTCCCAACCCAGCCCCCATGCACCGAGGGTCGGGGATTCCCAGTCATCTTCAACGAAACGAATATCGTGTTCACGGGGATTGATTCCGAGGGCAGAAAGGCTCTTTATATATATATCCTGAATCTCTGCTGGAGATGGCTTCATAATAACCTGATATTGGTAATAATGCTGCAGCCTATTTGGATTATCTCCATATCTGCCATCGGTAGGTCTCCTTGAAGGTTCAACATAGGCAGCATTCCATGGCTCAGGACCAAGTACCCTCAAAAAGGTTGCAGGATGAAATGTCCCTGCCCCTACTTCCACATCATAGGGTTGCATGATGAGACAACCCTTCTTTGCCCAGAATCTTTCGAGCGTTAATATAACTTCCTGAAAGGTCATTTATATTGAGTATTGAGTATCAAGTGTTGGGTATTGAGGATTATTATTCCCTCAAATCTCTAAACTCCTAACTCTAAACTTCTAATGGAGTCTACACTAATAAAAAATGGGCTGTCAATTTAAAATTTTGACCTGTTTACAGCATCTCATGAGACAACCTTTCATGAACAAAAGAAAAGATTAAAATCTTCTTCTCCATTTCTCATTAAATGATTTTAATAATTTCCTCTATATCAGGAAACTGTTTATCGGCATCTTCCTTTAACTGGATACAGGTAAGATTATAAAAACTATTTGACTAAAAATGTTTTTGATATATAATTACAATAAATTAGAATAGAGAATACGGTATTATTCAAAATAAAACTAACTGTCTCCTGCCTTTAAAATGATTCCAGAAGAGTTAAAAAAGATTATTAGAGATGAGGATAATTTTCTTATATCATCCCATATGAACCCTGATGGTGATGCTATAGGCGGAGTATTGGCAATAGGATGGCTTTTAAATAAACTGGGTAAGAGGCATGTGATTGTTCTTAACAACCCCCCCTCGGAAAAATTCAGATATCTCTCTGAATTTGAAAAGATATTGAGTTACTCAGATGATCTTAAAATAGATTTTAACGACCCAAACAAGGTTTGGGTGCCCCGAAATCTCATTGTTGTAGATTCGCCAAATTTAGAACGACTGGAAAATGTAAAAAAGCTCCTTTCAAAGGATATGAAGATTATCAATATTGACCACCATGAAAGTAATTCTTTTTTTGGAGATATAAATTATGTTGACTTAAAGGCAGGTGCATCCACAGAAATGATATATGATGTAATTCTCTCTTTTGGTATACCTCTGGTTAAAGATGTTGCAGAGTATATTTATACCGGTATAGTTATTGACACAGGGAGATTCAGGTTCTCCAATACAACTCCAAAATCATTAGAGATTTCTGCAAAGTTGTTAGAAACAGGGGCAAGGGTCTCATATATTGCCGAATGGCTTTATCATACAAATTCTTTAGAGACCCTTAAGGGTCTTGGCGTACTATTAAATTCATTAGAGATTGGTGCTAATGGCAGGGTTGCATTTGTCCATTTTGATAATACATTTTTAAAGAGAAATGATATATCAAAAATAGACACTGAGGGATTTGTTAATTACCCTTTATCCATTGAAGGTGTAAAGGTTGCTGCATTCTTACAGGAACATGAAAAAGGTAAAATCAGGATATCTTTAAGGTCAAAGGATACTATAAATGTTAATGAAATTGCAAAGGTTTTTGGCGGTGGAGGACATGATAAGGCGGCAGGATGCAGGATAAATGGAACAATTTCAGATGCAAAAAGACTTTTAATGGGGGAAATAGGTAAAAGATTTAATTAATTTGTAAACCCAGCACTTTTACAAAGGTGTGGGGTAAATCAGTGTTCTCATATTTTAACTATGGAATCCCTTGGAGAATATCTAAAAAAAGAAAGGGAGTTAAGAGGGGTAACAATAGATGAGATATCACATATTACTCGTATAAGCTCAAGATTTCTCTTCTCTCTGGAGAAAGATGATTATGGTAGTCTCCCTTCTGATGTGTTTGTAAAAGGTTTTTTGAGGGCATATGCAAAATGTGTAGGACTTGACCCTCATGAGGTTATTTCAATATATGAAAAAACAAAAAAGACTGAAGATGTGATAGAGGTTCAGGAGCCTGAACGAGTGAAATTAAAAGCCCAAAATTCACGACCATTTTTATTTTTTATTGTAATAGCCTTTATAATAACAGCAATAGTTGGGGTAGTTTATAAAAAAATAAGTTCGAGGCCTTTTCCTGACAAGGCTCAGGAAACAGAGGTCCTATCAAACCTGAAAAACACCTCTGAATCAAAAACAGAGGAGTTAGGACAAATAGAAAATCCAACCCCACAGGTGATTAACGAAACACAAGCAACTCCCTCTCAGGAAAATTTGGAATCTAAAGGATTTGAAGATATGAAAGAAAATCCTGATACCACCGGAGTCAGGAAGAAGGATATTGAAATTACAGAAGTTACCGGCAGTACTCCAAAAAATGAATCCACTCCACAAGATACACAGAAACCTTTAACGCTGTTGATAAATGCTGCAGAACCAGTTTGGCTTAAGGTTATAATCGATGACCTTGATATTAAAGAGGCATCACTGGAAACCGGGGAAAGGCTTATTTTAAAGGCAAAAGAAAAATTCTCTCTTACAACGGGAAATATTAGAGGTACTGATGCTACACTTGATGGAGGAAAGATTTCACTTCCATCCACACCAAGTAATGTCTTAAGAAATTATATAATTTCCAGAGGGTAATAATTAAACCGCTATTATGCAGACCTGTATTCAAACCACTGTAGTGAGAGGCTTCAGCCTCGCCTCATGGTGAGATGAGGCGAAGTTAAAGCTTAGCACTACAATGGCTTACAGACAACTTTGCGTAATTTGAGTTTAAATAATTCTCTGTAATACAAGGTTATAAAACCTTGCTTTTTTGGCAAGGTTTTTTTCAATAAAAAACACTAAAAAACAATTGAAGCCACGGATTTCACGGAAAAATACAGAAAACAAAACAATGAAACAATAAAAAGATTTGTTTTATCCGTGTCCATCCGTGGCTAAAAATTTTCCTTTTTTTCTTTTTTGGTTGTGGATTTGCCACGCTGTGTTCTCTGTGGCTCAAAACAAGTTTTGTTTTCAGGGTTCCGCAGTGCCCTCAGGCTTCTTTTCACCAATCCCCAGCATCTCCCTCAATTTTATTTCTATTTCTTTTGCTGTTTCCACATTCTCCTTTAAGAACTTTCTTGCATTTTCCCTTCCCTGTCCTATCCTCTCCCCCTTATATGAATACCATGCACCACTCTTTTCTATTAATTTATACCTCTCTCCCATATCTAATAAATCTCCCTCCCTCGATATTCCCTCACCATAAATAATGTCAAATTCTGCCTCTTTAAATGGCGGGGCAACCTTATTTTTTACAACCCTCACCTTTGTCCTGCTCCCTATTACATCTGCCCCTTCTTTTATAGAGTCCTTTTTCCTGATATCAAGCCGCAGGGAGGAATAAAATTTCAATGCATTACCGCCGGTTGTTGTCTCGGGATTCCCAAACATTATCCCTATCTTCTGCCGTATCTGATTTATAAAAATAACACTGGTCTTTGATTTGCTTATTGCAGCAGTCAGCTTTCGGAGTGCCTGTGACATGAGCCTTGCCTGGAGCCCCATCTGGGCATCCCCCATTTCACCATCTATTTCTGCCTTAGGAGTGAGGGCAGCAACTGAGTCAATAACGATCACATCAACAGCATTACTCCTGACCAGATGCTCTACTATCTCAAGGGCCTGCTCTCCTGTGTCAGGCTGTGAGATTAACAGCTCATCTATGTTTACCCCAAGTTTTTCAGAGTATAACGGGTCTAAAGCATGCTCTGCATCAACAAATGCAGCCACCCCCCTCTGTTTCTGAGATTCGGCAATAATATGGAGCGCAAGGGTGGTCTTACCAGATGATTCAGGCCCGAAGACCTCTATGACCCTCCCCCGTGGAATCCCTCCAACTCCGAGGGCAGCATCCATGGATAGAGAGCCTGTAGGAATAACAGGTATATCAGCTAATACATCTCTATCGCCCATTCTCATTATTGAACCCTTTCCAAACTGTTTTTCAATCTGTAAGAGGGCCAATTCAAGTGCCTTCCTCCTCTCATCCCTTACATCCTTTTCCTTTGTATCCCTATTTATTGCCATTTTTGTTCCCTCCGTTTAAAAATTTGAGATCTCATTATTTTAGGAAGACCTCTTCTAAAACTGTGTAAATTGCCCTAGCTGGATTAAGCTGACTCCTCATAAGAATTATCTTATCGATGGTAATCTGACCAACCTCAATATCTTTATACAAATGAATTGTCCTTATCAACTGATTTTTTCCTTTCAGTGATTTTATCCTCCCCAGAGTAAGATGAGGTGTAAATCCCCTATCCTCCAGTTCAAAACCTATTTTACTCAGGCAATCTTCAATACCCTTCTGGAGCCTGAATAGGCTATAGGTACTATCTTCAAGCCTAAGCCAGATCACCCTCGGATAATTCAAATTCGGGAAGACCCCTCCACCCTTTATGTTTACAACAAAAGGGGAAATTCCATCCACTGCCATAGATATACACCTCTTTATATCCGGTATCTGTTCCTCAGATATATTGCCAAGGAATTTTAATGTGAGGTGAATACCCTCAGGATGCACCCAGCCAATAGGGGTCCCGATAGCCTTTAGCTGTTCCTGTATCATGGATATTTTCCTCTTTATCTCATGTGGTATCTCTACACAAATAAATGACCTCAAAGTCTGCATACACTATAACTTACAACCTACAACTTACAACCTGCAACTTTGTCAGTTGTTAGTAGTCAGTGGCCAGTTGTTAGTTCTTGGTTATTTGAAGGTAATCCCTTAAATAATAAAGGGCTGCCCTGGCTGACTCTAATTTAATCTCACGCCTCTCCCCTTTGAACCTGTATTCTCTGCAGTCTTTCTTTTTATCACCTGCTATAGCAATATATACAAGACCCACGGGCTTTTCAAGAGTCCCTCCCGAAGGACCTGCAACTCCTGTTATAGAGAGACCTATATCCGTCCTGCTTTTTATTTTTACCCCTTCAGCCATTGCAACGGCTGTATATGAGCTGACCGCTCCAAATTTTTTAATTATATCTTCAGAAACCCCAAGCACCTCTGTCTTTGACCTGTTACTGTAGACTATATACCCCCTCTCAAAGTAATCTGAACTTCCTGCAATATTTGTAATGAGATGAGATACGAGACCACCTGTGCACGATTCAGCCACCGAGATAGTCAATCCCCGCTCTCTCAAAAAACTGCCAATCTCCTCCTCAATCTCCATCCCTGTATTTTCCTTTCTTCACTCCCCAGTTCCCTCTCCTTCTTAGAAAAGGCCGTACATACCCTGTCAGGATGTCAAAAACAAAAAAGTTCTCACGATAAGATTCGTTGAAATGCCTGCTGCAACATCATCCATCATTACTCCAAACCCATGTGGCAGCCCTTCTAAAATATAAAAGGGTTTTACAATATCTATTATTCTAAAAATTAAAAAACCTGAGAATACAATGAAAAAGCCATGAGGTAACAGAAAGAGAGAAATAAGCATTCCTGCAATCTCATCTATTACAATCTCCTGTGAGTCCTTCTTTTCAAAAATCTCCTCTGCCTCACCTGATGACCAGACGCCAATCATTACAACGATGACAATAAGTAAAAGATAGAGTGAGGGGTTGAGTCTGAAAATGAATGTATATATGAATATACCAACGATTGACCCTGCAGTACCAGGTGCTATTGGGGAGTAACCGCTGTACCCCCCTGTTGATATAAATTTTATCACGGCTGTCATGAATTCTCCCCTCTTTTCCATTTCTCCTTAATTCCTTTTCTTAATCAAATCCCTTGCATACTCCCTTCCCCACTTATCCGCCTTTAAAATATCTGATATTTCCCTTATACTGCAAACCTCATGGCTATCCATGGTCTCTTTTATGACCACTGGTATTTCAGTAAAGTGTATTTCCCTTTTAAGAAAGGAACTGACTGCAACCTCATTGGCAGCATTGAGAACCGCAGGCATCGTCCCACCTTTTTCTAATGATTCATAGGCAAATGTAAGGCATGGAAATTTTTCGACATCAGGTCTTTCAAATGAAAGATTTCTTATTTTTACCAGATTGAGAGGTGGGAGGGCATTTTCTAACCTGTCAGGATAATTTAATGCATAGGAAATTGGTATCCTCATATCAGGGATGCCGAGCTGGGCAATTACAGATCCATCAATAAATTCTACGAGGGAGTGTATTATGCTCTGAGGGTGTATCAATACATCTATATCTTTGTATGACACACCAAATAGCCATCTCGCTTCTATAACCTCAAATCCCTTATTCATGAGTGTGGCTGAATCTATCGTGACCTTCTGTCCCATACGCCAGTTGGGATGCTTCATGGCGTCTTCTGGTGTGATATCTTTAAATTCTTCTTTTGAAAAATTTCTAAATGGTCCCCCCGATGCAGTCAGTATCAATCTCCTGATATTTTCCTTCTTCTCCCCTGATAGTGACTGAAATATTGCACTGTGCTCACTGTCTATCGGTATTATCCTGCCTCTCCCATTAAGTTCTCTCATAATGATCTCCCCTGCCATAACCAAAGTCTCTTTATTTGCAAGGGCAATATCCTTATTTGCCTTAATAGCAGAAATAGTTGGTATCAATCCTGCTGCACCTACAATGGCAGAAATTACCATGTCTGCATCGCTCATAGTAGCAACCTCAATGACACCATCAATTCCTGACGCTATCCTGACACTTTTATCCCCTACCTTTCTCTTTAATTTCTCTGTACCTGTATCACTAAACAGTGCAACTACACTTGGTTTGAACTTTTCAATCTGTAGATGCAAGAGCTCATCATTTTCACCAGCGGCAAGACCTACAACCTGAAACTTATCCGTATGCCCGCTGATTACATCAAGGGCGCTCGCACCTATTGAACCCGTAGAACCGAGAATTGATATTTTTTTCATCCGAAAATACCTTTTAACCACTTATTTAGTTTGTTCACTATAATTGAGAAAACCATACAATCTTACAGTAGTAGTAATAAAACATAGGTGCTGAGAATAACAGGCTATCAACCCTGTCAAGCATACCACCATGCCCGGGGATGATACCTCCAGAGTCTTTCACATGCATGTTTCTCTTTATGAGGGATTCACTCAGATCTCCAAACTGTCCAAATATACTTATTACTATTCCGGCTATAAGTGCATGGAGAAGACCCATATCGAGAAGCCATGCCTTTCCAATGAATGCACCGCATATACTGCCAGCCAATGATGCTATCGCACCCTCTACAGTCTTTTGAGGGCTTACGAGAGGGGCAAGTTTATGTTTACCAAACCCCTTTCCGCCATAGTAAGCAGCTGTATCACCCATCCATGTAGAGAGGAGAATAAAGAACACCAATTCCCTTCCATGGTCCAACATCCTGATCAAAACTATATAGCTCATGAGCCAGCTCACATAGAGTATACCGAAAAGTGTATTTGATATATGATTAAAGGTACAGGCAGATAAAATATCCTGCCTCTGGACAGGGTCAGGGCTTTGGTTTACCTCAAATCTGTTTCCTGAAACTATTCTGAAAATAAATGGAATTATGACTGCTGAAGTAATAAAGAAATCTGTATAAGCCGACACCTCTTTAAAAATACCAACAGGGAGAAGAACCCCGAGGGCTATCCCTCCCCACTTGTAACAGTTCAGCCCACCCCTCTCCAGCATTCTGTAAAATTCATAGAGACCTATAAAAATTATAATCTCTGACAACAGGAAAAAATGAAAGGTGGTTCCAAAATAAATTATGATAAAAAGTATCGGCAGGGTTACAATGGAACTTATAATCCTTGTCAATTCGTGTCCTCATAGAAACGGGGATTAGATAGCCCTCTTATCCGATAGTGTCTGCTCCCCTATCATTCCAAATCTCCTCTCCCTCTTCTGAAACTCAATAATTGCCCTAAGGATGTCATCCTCTTTGAAATCAGGCCACAGGACATCGGTAAAGTATAGCTCTGTATAGGCAATCTGCCATAAGAGAAAATTGCTTATCCTTAATTCTCCGCTTGTCCTTATTAAGAGATCAGGCTCGGGAAGGTTTTGTGTATACAGGTATGATTGAAAGAGTATGGGTGTTATATCCTCAGGGGATATTTCATTCTTTTTAATGGCAGATGCAATCCCTCGTGCAGCATCAAGTATCTCTCTCCTCCCACCATAACTCAATGCGAGGGTTAATATCATCCCATCATTTGTCTCTGTTTTATCCTTTGCACCCTGAATTATATTCTGGGCTGATGCGGGGAGGTTATCTATGATACCAATAGTATTAAATCTTATATTTTCCTTAAGCATCCTATCCAGCTCTTTTTTTAAATACCTCTGTAAAATTTCCATGAGTGCACTTATCTCATCTTTAGGTCTGTTCCAGTTTTCCTCAGAAAAGGAATAGAGGGTTAGTGCCTTGATACCTATCTTTCGGCAGATTGTTACAACCCTATCCACAGCCTTAACCCCTGCCCTATGCCCAGCAATTCGGGGTAGAAACCTCCTCTTTGCCCACCTCCCGTTCCCATCCATGATAATGGCAATATGTTCTGGCAGTCTATGGGTATCTATTTGAGTAAATAAAGCAGGACTAAACAAGCCTCCCTCCGGCAGATTATTAATAAGTGTTAAGTATACGAAAAGACAGATTCAAGGTGCAAGGATTAAATGCAGAGGGTCAAACCTGTCTGCGTTTACGCACAGGCAGATGGAACTATTGATTAATTTTCTCACCTCTCTTTACGTAAGCAATAACAAGCAGTTAATTCTTGCAACCCATCTATTCGTACTATCAACATTATTTTATAATAGAAGGTATTCATTGGCAAGATAATCAGAACGAAATATGGATTGGATACAAGGGGCAGACGAGGCAACCCCTAACCTAAATAGCACTATCCAAAATCTTCTTTATGTCTGATTTTGGTTTCACTCCAACTACCTGTTGAAGCACCGTTCCATTTTTAAAAATGAGGAGTGTGGGAATACCACGGATACCATATTTGGTTGCAGTCTTAGGATTTTCATCTACATTAAGCTTACCTATATTCACCCTTCCAGCATATTCATCTGAAAGTTCCTGAATTGTGGGTGCAATCATACGACAGGGGGCACACCATTCAGCCCAGAAATCAACTACAGTAACTTTATCAGATTTTACGACCTTTTCATCAAAATCACTGTCAGAAAAATGCAATACATTGTCTGCCATAAATTCTCTCCTTAAATTATAATTAGCCACTGACATTCACAGACTAAAAAAATATGAAGCTGTTTAAACCGTTTTTAATTTGTCTGTGTAAGTCTGTGGCTTAAAATTAATTTTTTTACTTTTCTTTTTTTTCTACAAATTCAAATACAACTTCATCCGGTTTTACAAGCCCTAAGTCCTCTCTCGCAATTTTTTCTAAATACGATGGATCAGTTTTTATGGCATACATATCACCCTTAAGCTTCTTATGCTCTTTCCTCAAATTTATGAGATCAACCTTTAATAATTCGAGTTTCTTATTGAGATAATACGCCTTAATTATACCATCCTCCCTGAATATGGCAGTCAGTATGAGAAAGATAAAAAATGAAAAACTTGCAAGGAGGAGTATCTTGAGCCTCTTTCCATTTGCCTTATCATGTTCTTTGGAGGATTTTAAATCATTAGTATCATCTTTACTCATATTGAAAAAACCCCTTACCCCTGAATATGGCTGATTTTCCTAACTGCCCCTCTATACGAATAAGCTGATTATATTTAGCCACCCTGTCTGTCCTTGACATTGACCCTGTCTTTATCTGCCCTGTATTGCATGCAACGGATATATCAGCTATTGTTGTATCCTCCGTCTCTCCTGACCTGTGGGATATGATTGTAGTATATCCCGACCTTTTTGCCAGTTCAACTGCATCGAGAGTCTCTGTTAATGTACCTATTTGATTGAGTTTTATTAATATTGAATTTGCAACCTTTTCAGATATCCCCTTTTTGAGGATAGAGGTGTTTGTTACAAATATATCATCCCCTACAAGTTGAATCTTCTTGCCAAGACGAGATGTCAGTTCCTTCCAGCCATCCCAATCATCCTCTGAAAGTCCATCCTCAATAGATTTTATAGGATATTTCCCGATAAGCCCTTCATAGAACCTTATCATATCATCTGTTGTTTTCTCCGGTTCTTTCTCTGCAGAAAGGATATATCTGCCATCTTTATAAAGCTCACTTGCAGCACAATCAAGGGCAATCAAAACATCATCCCCTGGAGTATATCCTGCCCTTTCTATTCCCTTCATTATCATTCCCACAGCCTCTTCATTGGATTTAAGGTTTGGGGCAAAACCACCTTCATCCCCTACTGATGTGTTATAACCTTTTTCTCTCAGTACATTTTTAAGGCTATGAAAGATTTCTGAACCCATCCGTACAGCATCTGATAGACTCCCTGCACCCACAGGCATGATCATAAATTCCTGTATATCTACATTATTATCAGCATGTGAACCACCATTTAATATATTCATCATCGGGATGGGAAGCTCCTTTGCATTTGTTCCGCCAATATATTGATATAAAGAAAGGCATGCCTCATCTGCGGCTGCCTTTGCAACCGAAAGGGATACCCCCAGTATGGCATTGGCTCCTAATCTTGATTTATTTATAGTCCCATCAAGCCTGACCAGGAGATTATCTATAAAAACCTGATCTGATACCTCTAAGCCTATAATCTCATCTGAAATAATATTATTTACATTTTCAACTGCCTTTGTTACCCCCAAACCATTAAACCTCTTCTTATCTCCATCGCGTATCTCAATTGCCTCTCTCGAACCCGTTGATGCCCCTGAAGGGACGGCCGCCCTGCCCATAGCCCCACTCTCGCATATCACATCAACCTCCACAGTAGGGTTCCCTCGTGAATCGAGAATCTCTCGTGCAACAACATAATCAATCTCACTCATCTCTATTCATCCTCTATCAGGTAAACTTTTTTGATAATTTACACTATCTAACCATTCAAATCAAGAGGAAAAATGTTTTAAAATATTGAGAGATAGTTTTATCCATTTTAATCTATTGACCAAATGGTGTTTATTATGAGAGTTTGCAGGAGCCTTAAAGATATGAGAAAATTTAAATACATGACCAATGAATCCAAACATGCAATTGAACTACACAGAAAAAAGATAATTAATTTACCACGAAGGGCACGAAGAAATAATTGAAAATAATGTATAGAAAATTATAAAATCAGCCACGGATTTTCACGGATTTTTTTAAAAAAATTAAAGTATTTTTCTGTGTTTATCTGTGGTTTATTAAGTTTTTGTTCTTTTAAATTCTTCGTGTTCTTTGTGGTTATATTTCCTATTCATTTTTTGGTTGTGGATTCGCTATGCCGTGTTCTCTGTGGCAAAAGGAGATTTTAATATGAAAAAAACATTAGCAAGAAAAATATTAGAAAAACATATTGTTTCAGGTGAGTGGGGGACAAGAAATGAGATCGGTATACAGATAGACCAGACATTGACGCAGGATGCAACAGGGACTCTGGCCTATCTGGAATTTGAATCCCTTGGCCTTGATCGAATGAAGACAGAATTATCAGTAAGTTATGTTGACCACAACCTTTTGCAGACAGATTTTAAAAATGCAGATGACCACAGATTTTTGCAGACAGTTGCACAGAGATACGGCATATACTTTTCACCCCCTGGCAACGGTGTCTCCCATCAGGTTCACATGGAGAGATTTGGGATACCCGGAAAAACTCTCCTGGGTTCTGATAGTCATACCTCAACAGGCGGAGGCCTTGGTATGATTGCCATAGGTGTTGGCGGCCTTGATGTAGCAATGGCAATGGCTGGTGAACCCTTTTATCTTCAGGTGCCGAAGATATTTGGCGTAAAGCTCACCGGAATGCTGCCACCATGGGTCTCTGGCAAGGATGTAATCCTTGAAATGCTGAGGCGTCATACGGTAAAGGGTGGCATTGGAAAGATAATCGAATACTTTGGCCCCGGCGTCAAATATCTCTCTGCCACAGACAGGGCGACCATTGCAAATATGGGTGCAGAGCTTGGTGCAACAACAACAGTATTTCCCTCTGATGAGAGGACAAGGGAATTTATGCTATGCCAGGGGAGAGGGGATCAGTGGGTTTATCTTGAGGCTGATGAAGACCCGAACTATGATGAACTGGATGAGATAGACCTGTCAAAGCTTGAACCACTCATAGCCTGTCCGACATCACCTGATAATGTAAAAAGGGTTTCAGATGTGGAGGGGATACCTGTTGCACAGGTAATTATAGGCTCATCAGTAAATTCATCATTCAGGGATTTGATGATTGTCTGCAAGGCATTGGAGGGGAAAAGGGCTCATCCTGATGTAAGCCTTGAAATAAATCCGGGAAGCCGCCAGGTAATAGAAAATATCATAAAGATAAATGGTGCAATCACGCTGACTCATGGAGGTGCAAGAATACATCAGTCAGGATGTCTTGGTTGTATTGGCATGGGTCAGGCACCGGCAACTGGTACCGTATCTCTTCGAACATTTCCCAGAAACTTTCCAGGAAGAAGCGGAACAGAGAATGACCAGATATATCTGTGCAGCCCTGAGACTGCTGTAGCTTCTGCCATATTTGGAAAGATTACAGACCCAAGGAGGCTTGGCAAATATCCAGAAGTTGTTGAGCCAGAAAGGTTTGAGTTTAATGAAGACCTTATCATACGACCCCTGCCAATTGCAGAACGGAAAAAGGTCGGGATTATCAGGGGCCCTAATATAGTACCATTCCCGATATTAGGACTGTTACCTGATGAATATGAAGGAGAAATACTTTTAAAGGTTGAGGATAATATAACTACAGATCATATCATGCCTGGTGGAAATGATGTTCTGCCGCTCAGAAGCAACATCCCTGCCATCAGCGAGCATGTATATGAAAGGGTTGACAAGACATTTTTTAAGAGGTGTCGGGAAAAGGGAGGCATAATTATAGGAGGGGAAAACTATGGTCAGGGTTCCTCCAGGGAGCATGCTGCCCTTGCACCGCGGTATCTCGGTGTGATGATAAAGATTGCCAAGAGTTTTGCCCGCATCCACAGGTCAAACCTTATAAACTTTGGCATTGTGCCTTTATTGTTTTGTGACCCCTCAGATTATCAGTGTTTAAAACAGGGGGATCGTTTGAGATTTCCTGAGCTGCGCAAGAGTATAGAAGAGGGTAAAGACGAGATAGCAGCTCTCTGTGGCATGAGAGAGGTAAGGCTTAAATTGAAGGTTACTGAAAGAGAAAGAAGGTGTATTCTGGAAGGCGGGTATCTCAATCTTGTAAAAAAGGGATGGCTAAGAACAAAGACCTGATAAGCCACATAGGACACAGAGGTTACAGAGAAAGGCAAGATTTATTATTAGGAAATAAGGAACACAGGAATATTATTCATGAACCTGTTAGGAACAGGTTTTATGGCTTTCTTATAAAAAGTAATTTAATGTTTCCTCTGTGAACTCTGTGGCAAATTTTTTTTAATTTCCTATACCTGAACAAAATGAAATAGGACGCAGATTTTCTGATTATAGAGGCAAAGGGGGTTTTCTTTATCTTATCCAAAAGTAGAGATTATCAGTATGGGCATCTCCAGAAGATTGGTATTGGCAATTATAGTCATTAGCTTCCTTTCCATCACATTCAGATGGAGGCATGCAATGTCACAACTTTTTTTCAGACCAAAGAGAAGGATAAAACCCCTCATGTTTAAAAATCCTTATACAGAAAACGGAAAGGTTCTTGTAAGCATTGTGAAGGGTGATAATATCATGAATATCCTTAAGGAGTCCCTATCAATTATTGGAGGGCTCAAGCGGATAGATGTAAAGGGGAAGACCATTCTCGTAAAGCCCAATGTTGTCTCAGGAGAGCCAAACCCAGCCACAACGAATCCAGAGGTCGTTCGGTCTATTGTAAAGCTCCTCTATGAAGATGGTGCATCAAAGGTCATTGTGGGTGATATGTCAGCCATGCTCACACTTTCTACGAGGAGAAACATGGAGAGGACAGGTATAAAAAGGGCAGCCATGGAGGCAGGGGCTGAGGTTGTCTATTTCGAGGATTATGATTGGGTGGAAGTAGAACTCCCGCAGGCATTGTATATCCAACGGGTCTATGTAACTGAATGGATATACAATGTGGACAGGGTTATAAACCTCCCTGTCATAAAGACCCACAGGTCGGCATCGTATAGCATATGTCTCAAGAATTTTATCGGCGCAACGCACCTGAAGCAAAGACCATATCTCATCGATTCCAGCCATTGGGAGGAACTCGTTGCAGAGATGAATATTGCCTACCAGCCCCATCTCAATATAGTAGACGGTACACGGATAATGATAGACGGTGGTCCGTGGGAGGGAACGAGTATTGATACAAACCTTATCATTGCGAGCGGTGACAGGGTTGCTGCAGACATTGCAGGCCTCAACATAATAAAGGGGTTTGGCAGATGGAAGATGGTAACTGAAAAGGATGTATGGGAACAGAGGCAGATCAAGAGGGCTTTAGAGCTTGGGTTAGGCGCAAGGAAAGAAGAAATAAAGATTATCGAACGATCACTATAAGGGAGGGGATAATTACATGCCTATGGAAAATTTAGGACTCACTGTTCTTGAACCGAAGAAAAAGGTTGGTCTCATTCTTGTCATTACAGGATATGGAAAGGGGAAGACTACCTCTGCTCTGGGTATGGCACTCAGGGCAGTGGGATACAATATGAAAGTCTGCATAATCCATTTTATGAAGGGTGATATGTATTCAGGAGAGATTGACGGTGTAAAGAGGCTCTCCCCAAATATAGAACTCCACCTGACAGGAAAGGGATTCTGCGGAATCATGGGTAACCCCTATCCATGGAAAGAACACAGGGCAAATGCCCAGGATGCAATACAACTTGCACAGGAGAAGATATTATCAGAAAAATTCGATATTGTGATTCTTGACGAAATCAATAATGCCCTGAAACTGAAACTAATAGACCTCCCGCAGGTTCTTAGTCTCATAGATAGTAAGCCCCCTCTTTTGCACCTTATACTGACAGGGAGGGATGCCCATCCTGAGGTTATACAAAGGGCTCATACAGTTACTGAGGTGAAAGAGATAAAACATGCCTACAGGGAGGGTATTGAGCCACAGAAAGGTATAGATTACTGATACATAAAGTGTGATAGGAGATATTTAATTGACTTATAAAATTCAATTTGATAATATATAATATGGTTTTAAATTAAATTAAAGAGGGAGGTATGGATGTTTCATATAGGGGATAAGATTGTCTACCCTGCTCATGGCATAGGAATTATTGAGAGAATTGAAGATAAAACATTTGTAGGCACTAAAAAATCATTCTATATCATCAAGATATTGGAAAATGGGGTAACAATAATGACACCCTTGGATAATGCTGATAAAGTTGGTTTAAGATGTGTAGCTTGTAAAGAGGATATAAAAAAGGTTTTGAAGATACTGGGAAAGGATGTATCTATAAGGCTGAATGAAAATTGGAATCGAAGACAAAAGGATTATTTTAATAAAATAAAAACAGGTTCTTTATTCGAAATAGCTGAAGTATACAGAGATTTATGCCTCTTACAGATAGAAAAAGATCTTTCATTCGGTGAAAGGAAGATGTTAGAAAATGTGAGGTATCTTATTGTTAGTGAAATTGCAGAGGCAAAAGGGATTGAAGTCAAGAAGGCTGAAAAACTGATAAAAAAAGCACTCTACTGATGAAATTAAGATTATTCTCAATTATCCTCTTTTTTAACATTTATCTTTAATTCTTGAAAGGTGGTGATGTGAAAAAGAAAGGAGGTGAAAATAATGATAATAATCAGAGGAGTCCTTCTGATAGTCTTTGTGTCTGCTTGTTTTATAATAGGATATCAGGCTAACAAAAGAATAGAGGCTGGTATAGCTGGTTTTATAGCCGGGACAATTATCTCCTTTATAATTATATCGATAGAAATCAGTATCAGAAAACAACCGGCAAAAGTTTTAATTGGTGGGGTAACAGGACTTATAGCTGGCCTTTTTATAGCAAATCTTTTCACATACTCTCTATCAATACCGTTCATAGGCAACGAATCAACATTCCTCATAAATATCCTGATCAATACCATTTTTGGATATCTTGGACTGGTCATCGGCGCAAAGAAATCATATTCATTTGATCTTTCAAATTATCGAACTATTTTTAGAGGCAATAAATCTATAGAAAATAATATAAAGATTCTGGATACAAGTGTTATCATTGATGGGAGGATTGCTGATATCTGTGAAACGGGCTTTTTAGAAGGCCAGATTATAATTCCTCAATTTATTCTTAAAGAACTTCAACAGATAGCAGACTCGTCAGATGCCATGAAAAGAAACCGTGGAAGAAGGGGACTTGATATCCTTCAGAAGATACAGAAAAATGCTGACCTTGATATAAAGATTGTTGATGATGATTTTCCAAAAATAAGAGAGGTAGATGGAAAACTGGTAGCCCTCTGTCAGAAGATTGGGGGAATGATAGTCACCAATGATTTTAACCTGAATAAGGTAGCTGAACTGCAGGGTGTTACTGTCCTTAATATAAATCAACTTGCTAATGCAGTAAAACCAGTAGTGCTGCCTGGTGAGACAATGACCATTTATATTCTTAAAGAAGGAAAGGAGCATAATCAGGGAATCGGTTATCTGGATGATGGTACAATGGTTGTGGTAGATAATGCCCGTAAGGAGATTGGAAAGAGTGTAGAGGCAATTGTAAGCAGTGTTCTTCAAACTACTGCAGGGAGGATGATATTTACAAGACTTAAGGAAGAAGTAGAGAGAGAAGAGATTTACAGTTTATCAAGGTAAAAGAATGCAATGTATACAGGTGTGGGGAAAGTGAGAAGGTTTACTTTTTTTATGAGTTGAAATCTCCTTTCCCCATTTCTTCATACCTTTTTTAGCGATTCCTGATTTACAGTTATTGTCTTCTCTATATCACTCATAGAATGTGCCAGTGATACAAAGGTAGCCTCAAATTGAGATGGGGCTAAGTAAATACCCCCTCTCAACATGAGAAGAAAGTATTTTGAAAACAGAGTTGTATCTGATTTTTTTGCTGTTGAGTAATCCGTTACCTCTTTTTCTGTAAAAAACACAGAGAACATAGAACCGACCCTTCCTAAATAGACAGGGATTCCAGCTTCTTGAGCCCCCTCTTCTATTCCTCTGCAGAGTTTATCAGAAATCTTCTCTAATTTTTTATAGGTACCAGGTTGTGAAAGTATCTTTAATGTCTCTATACCTGCTGTCATTGCAAGGGGGTTTCCTGATAGGGTGCCTGCCTGATAAACCGGTCCTGCTGGTGCAACCATCTCCATAATTTCCCTCTTTCCACCATAAGCACCAACAGGAAGACCTCCTCCGATAATCTTGCCAAGGCATGTGATATCTGCCTTTATATTATATAATTCCTGTGCCCCGCCATATGCCACTCTGAATCCTGTCATCACTTCATCAAATATAAGAATTACTCCATTATTTTTGGTAAGCTCCCTTAATTCCTGTAAAAATCCCTTTTTTGGTGGGACTACCCCTATGTTTCCTATGATTGGCTCAAGGATAATACAGGCAATTGTATCATCCTCTTTTTTTAGGATATCCCTTACCCTTTCAATATCATTGAATGGGAGTGTTATTGTATTCCTTGCAAAATCATGAGGGATACCAGGACTATCAGGGAGCCCTAAGGTTGCTGCACCTGATCCAGCCTTAACAAGAAGGCTATCCACATGCCCGTGATAACAGCCCTCAAATTTAATTATCTTATCCCTTTTCGTATATGCCCTTGCAAGCCTTATGGCACTCATCGTTGCCTCTGTCCCTGAATTTACCATTCGTATCATCTCTATGGAGGGGAAAGCCTCTGTTACCATTTCTGCCAGATGAACCTCTAATTCAGTAGGTGCACCATAGCTTGTGCCATTTTCGATAGTCTTTATTAATTTGGATACTAACCTTGGATGAGAATGTCCGACTATCAGTGGCCCCCATGAACCCACATAGTCTATATACTCATTTCCATCAACATCATAGATTTTTGAACCCAATGCCCTTTTTATAAATAAAGGCTCACCACCAACAGATTTAAATGCCCTTACAGGGCTATTAACACCTCCAGGAATTAGTTTCTTTGCCTTCTCGAATAACTCTTTTGATTTTATGTTCATGATTGCTTTCACATGAAAACTTTGTTAATTTATACCGCCTATTTTTTTAGATTACCCTGATAAAATAGCCAATGTCAAATAAAAGTAGTTTTCAGTTAAGTTTTATTTAACTGCAAAATCTATTTTGAGTCATCATTTTAGAGTAAACTGGAATATCACATTAAAATTGATTATAATAAAGAAGAATTAAAAAGGGGGAGGTAATTATGGTGCTAATCCTGAAACGATTGAGAGAGGTCTCCTGGAAGACCGTAATCTATGGCAAATGGGTTTTTTATGCATTTCGAAAAAGGGGTGTAGAAGTGGGACAAAGGGTGCCAGACTTTACCCTGTTAGATATTTATGGCAGGGGCGTGACCCTTTCTGACTTTTTCCCGGAGAAAGCTATTGTTTTGTGGCTTACTAACCTCTGTTCAAGTTGTGAAGAGAGGATTGGGATTCTGGAGAAGGTCTACGAACAGAACAGGAATTCCCTTGAGGTTATAGCTATATCAACACTGGGGGATGACCGCATCACACCTGAAAAGATTCTCAAGACCCACTCAATTAAATTTCCCCTCCTGTTAGACCCCGAAGACTGGGTGTATAGAAAATTTGGACTTGAACATCCTGACGGCGCCTGTCCCCTCTATAATCTTCTCATTCTCGATCGCTTTGGGAAGATTGTCTTCAGACACCACCTCTCTGCCCTTAGCGACGAAAAGTTCCTTAATGCCTTACAGTCGGTATTGAAACAGGGCTATTAACCTTAAAGTTGAGATGGGGTTTATGTTATAGTTCACTATAAATATTTCCCTATAAGGAGTTCTAAATCTTTTCTTGTCTTATCCGGAATCACTTCTTTTGATGTTAAAATTGCATTCTGGAGGGCGTTTTTACAGGTGCATATCTTTTCGATATCTATTTTTAAAACTGCATTTTTTATTATCTTCTGTGCCGTAGTTACATTCTTACGAATTACCTCAAGTATTGCCTCAACTGTTACATCCTCTTCTGCCTCATGCCAGCAGTCATAGTCAGTGGCAAGGGCAATTGTTGCATAACATATCTCTGCCTCTCTTGACAATTTTGCCTCGGTCACATTTGTCATCCCTATTACATCCACCCCCCACTTTCTGTATATTAAAGACTCACCCCGTGTAGAAAATTGGGGGCCCTCAATACATAAATATAACCCTCCTTTATGCATTTCAGCACCTGATTCAAGACCAGCCTGATAAAGAATATTGCAGAGGTCAGGACATACAGGGTCTGCAAATGTTACATGTCCTACAATACCATTTCCAAAAAAGGTGCTGACACGCTTCTTTGTCATATCAAAAAACTGGTCTGGAACTACTATATGTCCAGGTGCAATCTCTTCCTTCATGCTCCCTACTGCACTGATAGATATAATACATTCTACACCCAATTTTTTCATACCGTATATATTTGCCCTGAAGTTAATCTCTGTAGGCATCATCCTATGCCCCTTCCCATGTCGGGGTAAAAATACCATCTCCCTATTATTTAAAATCCCGAGGATATACTCATCTGAAGGGTCGCCAAAGGGTGTCTCTATCTTTACTGATTTTACATCTTTCAAATCAGCCATTTCATAAAGCCCGCTACCACCAATAACACCTATTCTTTTTACTCCCATATTTTACATTTGAAAAAATTAAATTTGAATATACCAACACAGTAAAATTATTTTAAAGGTTACAGCAGGGTGAGTTCTCTTCTCTGTGAACTCAGAGGGGGCTCTGCCTTTTCTGAAACTACTCCCAAAGCTTATCCTGACAGCAGTCGGGAGCATGGACGGGAGGATTATCTATAAATAAATTTATCCCGCACCTTCCCACAATACCCAGCGCAGCTTGCTGCGGGGATGAACCCCGCATTTTTACAAAAGTGCGGGGTGAATGAGTATAAATAATATCCTTCCAGCGAGGTTCAATACCCCACTGGAAGGTGCGGGATTTATTCATTATCTCTTCCTTTTATATTCAATTCCCCAATCTTCCTTTCCACCTCACCTAAGAGGAAGCGGAGTTCAGCTATCTGTTCTCCTGCCCTTGCAATTACCTTCTCCTCATCTGAGAGCGCTTTAATCTTTACTTTTATATCATCTGCCATAATACTTAAGTCATTCAACCTCTTTTCTGTCCTGTTGATGAGAGACATCCTGTTAGTCAGCTGTTCTATCTTTCCCTCTGCCTCTCCCATTATAGAGTTGAGTTTATCTATTTTTTCTGTTATTGCCTTAAATCCCTCCTTCTCCTTTTCTATTTTTTTAGCCTCATTTTTGATATCCTTAATATTGGCATCAAGGGAGACAAGTTCCTCTTGAGTCCTCTTGACC
>JACQQJ010000196.1 GCA_016207035.1 Nitrospinota bacterium
AATATATCTGTTGCATCTGATATATTAACTAAAGTTAATTAGCTCAATCTGAAAATTGGCATTTTATCTCTTAAGTATGTATAATTTTTAATTTCAGAAATGAGCTTTCAGATATCTTAATGGAATATATTGATATTGTCATTAAAAACAAACTGGGTTTTCATATAAGACCTGCCTACCGTATCGCTCAGCTTGCACATAAATATCAATCGGAGATTATAATAGAAAATTGTGGGAAAAGGGCAAATGGCAAAAATATTATGGAGATACTTTCATTATTAGCTCATGATGGGAGCCGGCTTAGATTTATAATTAAGGGTGAAGATGAGGGAGATGTGTTCAGGGAACTCAAGAGGTTTTTAGATGGTAATTTCTGAGAAAAAAAGTAATTCAATATTAAAAGGGATATCTGCATCACCAGGTATAGCGATAGGAAGTGTATATATCCTTGATAGGGCAAAACCATGTATTCTGCGACATGGTATAACAGATTCTCATATTGAAAATGAGATATCCAGATTCAAACAGGCGCTGGAAAAGTCTAAACTCCAGTTAAATGAAGTGAGGGAAAAGGCAAAAAAGGGTTTAGGTGCAAACCATTTATATATACTGGATGCACATATCATGATTTTAAAAGATGCTGCCCTCATAGAAAATACTATACATATCATCAGGGGGAAGAAAGTGAATGCAGAATGGGCATTGAAAGAGTCTATGGAAGGCTTTTTAAAAAAATTTGAAGAAATAACAGATGAATATATCAGCAGCAGAAAAAAAGATATAGAGGAGGCGGTATACAGGGTATTGAGGAATATGATAGGTTACCATCAGGAGAGCCTTGCTGATTTAGAAGAACCTGTAATTATTGTAGCCCATGATTTAACCCCTTCTGATACTATCCAGATGAAAAGGGAGAAGGTACTCGGTTTTGCTACAGATGCAGGGGGTAAGACATCTCATACAGGGATTATGGCATCTGCGTTTGAAATCCCAGCTGTAGTAGGTCTAAAAAATATAACTGAAAAGGTAAAGAATGGTGATTTAATTATCGTAGATGGTATCGATGGTTCAGTCTTACTTAACCCTCATGAAGATTCATTTCAATTATTCTTAAAAAAACAGCAGAGGTTTAAATTTTATGAAAAGGAGCTCCTTAAGGCAAAAGACCTGCCAGCCATAACAAAAGATGGTCAAAGGGTAAAGCTGATGTCAAATATAGAATATTCTGATGAGGTTAACCTTGCAGTGGGATACGGTGCAGAAGGGATAGGACTCTATAGGACAGAATATCTCTATATCAATAAGGAAGTGCTGCCTACTGAAGAGGAACATTTCCTTGATTATAAAAAGGTGGCAACATGTATAAAAGACAGCTACTCAATTATAAGGACATTAGACCTTGGTGGAGATAAATTTGTCTTTGATCAGAAATCAGATAATGAGAACAATCCTGCACTTGGGTTAAGAGGCATTCGGTTATGCATGGACAGAGTTGATATATTCAAGGCTCAGCTTAAAGGTATATTGAGGGCAAGTAAGTATGGAAAGCTCAAGCTTATGTATCCCATGATTTCTGGTATAGATGAATTGAGAGAGGCGAATCAGATTTTAAAAGATGTAAAGGATGAATTGAGATTTAAGGGTATTCCTTTCGATCCAGACATTGAAGTGGGTGCAATGATAGAAACACCTTCAGCATCACTCATTATAGATCTTCTATCCAATGAGGTGGAATTTTTTAGTATTGGAACAAATGACCTCATTCAGTATACCTTAGCCATAGACAGGATAAACGAGCAGGTTGCATATCTCTATCAGCCCCTTCATCCTGCAGTTTTAAGGACTCTTAAAAATATCATATCATCCGCAGAAAAGAGTGGGAAACCTGTCAGTATTTGTGGAATGATGGGTAGTGACCCGATACATACCCTTATTATTTTAGGTATGGGACATATTGAATCTATAAGCATGGACCCACACTCAATACCAAAAATCAAAAAATTTATTCGCAGGATAAAATATGAAGATGCTGTGAGAGTAGCAGATGAGGTTTTGAAATTGGGATCGATAAAAGAAATAAAAGAATATTTAAATAAGGAAATGCCGAGGATATATCCTGAAGATATAAAAGGATATAAATTATCAGATAACTCAACATTTACAAATAAAAAGGGTGAGGTGTCGAGGTTGCAGTATATATAAACGCTATATAATTGCAATCTTTTGCTTATATTATAATGAAAGGACCGTACAGGGTATGGTTATTAACAAAGAGGAGGATTCATGGGGAGGGTAAATTACTTATTTACTTCTGAATCGGTTACTGAAGGTCATCCGGATAAGATAGCTGACCAGATTTCAGATTCTGTTCTTGATGCAATTTATGCTGAGGACCCTTATGGAAGGGTGGCATGTGAGGCATTAATTACAACTGGATTGGTATTTATTGCAGGTGAGATCACAACGAAGGCGTTTGTAGATATTCAAAAGGTAGCAAGGGATGTTATAAAAGATATTGGCTATACAAGGGCAAAGTATGGTTTTGACTTCGAGACATGTTCAGTGATTACCTCTTTAAAAGAGCAGTCCCCTGATATTGCTATAGGGATTGATAAAGGTAATGAGGAGGATCAGGGTGCTGGTGATCAGGGGCTTATGTTTGGATATGCAACGAATGAGACACCAGAATTAATGCCTATGCCAATATCACTGGCTCATAAACTGACTATGAGGCTGGCTGAGGTAAGAAAAAAAGAAATTGTTCCCTATTTGAGACCTGATGGGAAATCACAGGTTACTGTGGAGTATGCTAATGGGAGACCTGTCCGGATAGATACCGTGGTTATCTCTACCCAGCATGGCCCTGATGTAACACTAAAAAGAATCAGGGAGGATATAATAGAAACAGTTATAAAACCCATTTTACCTCCTGAATTACTCAATGAGGACAAAATCAAATATCATATAAATCCCACGGGGAGATTTGTTGTTGGTGGACCGATGGGGGATTGTGGACTCACAGGGAGAAAGATAATAGTTGATACCTATGGAGGGGTAGGCAGTCATGGTGGAGGTGCATTCTCAGGAAAGGATCCTTCGAAGGTAGACAGGTCAGCGTCGTATATGGCGAGGTATATTGCTAAAAATTTAGTGGCCTCAGGGGTTGCTGAAAAATGCGAGGTTCAGATAGCATATGCCATTGGTGTTGCTGAACCAGTATCAATTATGATTGATACCTTCAGGACGGAAAAGATTCCGCTGGATAAGATAAAGAAGCTGGTGACAGAATTTTTTGACCTCAGACCAGCAAAGATTATAAGGAATTTAAATTTAAGAAGACCAATTTATAAAAAGACTGCTGCATATGGTCATTTTGGCAGGGAATTACCTGAGTTTACCTGGGAGAAAACAGACAATGCCTTAGAAATAAGAAGGGCGGCAGGACTGTAAACAATGAAAAATGAATAGTGAATAGTGAAAAAGATAGATTACATATCAGAGGTTACAGATTGCTGATCACAGATTACTGATTATGAAAAGGGAGGGTGTAATGAAACCACAGTTAAAGGTAATGGAAGCAGAAAAACATTATGATATAAAAGATATTTCGCTGGCAGATAAGGGGAGGAAGAGGATTGAGTGGGCAGATAATGATATGCCGGTTCTCAGATTGGTGAGGGAGAGGTTTGAGAAGGAGAGACCCCTGTCAGGATTTAAAATCTCTGCCTGTCTCCATGTAACTGCTGAGACAGCCAATCTGGTGAGGGCACTCAAGGCTGGTGGGGCAGATGTCTTTCTCTGTGCATCCAATCCCCTATCAACACAGGATGATGTGGCAGCAGCACTGGTAAGACACTATCAGTCTCCTGTATATGCTATAAAAGGGGAAGACAATGATACCTATTACAGTCATATAGATTCAGCTATTCGACATAACCCTGTAATTACATTGGATGATGGTGCCGATCTGGTATCCACTATTCACTCCAAGTACCCACAGATAGGCAGTCAGATAATCGCCAGTATGGAAGAGACCACCACAGGGGTAATAAGGCTGCGTGCTATGGAGCGGGATGGTGCGTTAAAATTCCCTGTCATTGCTGTAAACGATGCCGAGACAAAACATCTTTTTGATAACAGGTATGGAACTGGGCAATCTACAGTAGATGGGATTATAAGGGCGACAGATATTCTCCTTGCTGGAAAGACTGTTGTTGCAGCAGGATATGGATGGTGTGGCAGGGGATTTGCCATGAGGGCAAAGGGGATGGGTGCCAATGTAATCATTACAGAGGTAAATCATGTCAGGGCGATTGAGGCTGCAATGGATGGATTCAGGGTCATGACCATGATGGAGGCTGCAAAAGAGGGGGATCTCTTCTGCACACTTACCGGGGATATTCATGTAATCAGGAAAGAGCATATTGAGCGTATGAAAGATGGTGCGATACTCTGCAATTCAGGTCATTTTGATGTTGAGATAGACCTTAAAGGTTTGAGGGAAATGTCCATGAGGGTTAATAGAAATGTCAGGGATTTTGTTGATGAACATATACTTAAAGATGGAAAAAGGATATTTCTTCTGGGAGAGGGGAGGTTGATAAATCTTGCTGCTGCTGAAGGGCATCCAGCCTCTGTTATGGATATGAGCTTTGCTGTTCAGGCGCTGGCATCTGAATATGCAGTGAAACAGAGAGGTAATCTCAAACCAAGGGTTTATAATATTCCACGAGAAATTGATGAATGGGTTGCATCCCTTAAACTTAAATCCATGGGTGTAGAGATTGATACATTGACAGATGAGCAAAAAAAGTATCTGGAATCATGGGAAATGGGAACATGATTTAACAAATTAAGAGTTGTGTATGAGTTTAGAGGGAAATGCCATGTCTCCAAACTCAGTACTCTAAACTCCATACTATTAAAGGGAGGATTATTGTATGGCAGAGGAAAAGATTTCAGAGGATTTAGAGGATATTGAGAAAGACCTTCTCAAAGAAGCAAAAACTACAGGGGGATCAAAGAGGTTACCGATTTTACTTCTGATATTGCTTGTTATAGCAGCAGGTGGTTATATTATAACTAATTATCTGCCTCTTGAGGAAGAAACGGTTGAAGAGGGAGGAGAGCCACCCCGACCTCAAAAGATTCCAAAGGAAAAGCCAACTCCAGTTGAATCTCCTGATAAATCTATGGTAATGCCGCCCAGTCAACCGCAGACTTTAAAAGAAAAGGTAGATTTACCATCTCCTGAAAAGGCTGCAACTCATCCCCCTGAGCTAAAAAAAGTTCCTGTTATTGAATCATCCCCTTCCTCTCCGTCAGAAAAAAAATATACTGTTCAAATTGGCACCTATGTATTAAAAAGGAGCCTTGATACAGTTTTAAAAGAGGTAAAACAAAAGGGATTTACCCCCTATGAAAAGACAGGAATATCAGAGATTACATCGTATCGAGTAAATGTTGGAGAATTTCAAAATGCCGATGAGATGAGAGATATTGTAAAGAAACTTATTGGTAATGATATAGAGGTAAAATTTAAAATTGTCTCAGACGGTATATATACCCTTTCGGCAGGTATGTTTTATAACAAAAAGAGGGCAAAGGATTTTAGAGATAAACTCATAGAAAAAGGTTATCCAGCCAAGATTTCTGAAGAGAAGGGAAAAAGGAGGGTATATATATTGAGAGTAGGTGATTATAAAGATCATAAAGAGGCAGAAGATGCACGCGCCAGTCTTTCAGCGAAAGGTATAGATTCAATAATAGTGAATATCCCCCATGCCTGAAAGTGGAGAGGGTGATTAAGGGTGTGGGTTCATGTACAGTCTCATTCCCGCAGACCTGACAATCTCGTAAGCCTCTTTTATTGATATTCCACTCTCCGTTGCAATTCTTTTGCAGTCTTCATATTCAGGGGCTATACTGATTACCTTACCATCTCTCTTTCCTATCTTGATCTTTGCATTTCCATACCCTGTCTCTATTGACTTTATCTCCCTTTGAAGTTTTATCCTCTCTGTCCTGTACATCCTCAGGCCAAAGGATGTCGTCTCTCTCAGTAGTATATCCACAAGCCTATCTGCACTGTCATTATGAGAAAGGGTGGTTATTTTTACTGCAGGTCGATTTTTTTTCATTATGATCGGGGTGAGGAATACATCCAGGGCACCCCCTTCAAAAATTTTATTTATTACATGGTCATAAAACTGTGGGTTCATATCATCAATATTTGTTTCTATTACTATTACAGAGTCGTGCTCAAATCCCTCTACCCCCCCCCTTTCGAAAAAGGGGATAGAGGGGATTGTCTCACCTATCATAACCCTTAAGAGATTGGGTGATTCAGGGATTTCCATAGAGCCAGCACCATATCCAATTGCCTGAGCCTTCATAACAGGCGTGGAATAAACACCTTTTGCCACTGTTGTAATTATTCCAACACCTGTAGGTGTTGCAAGCTCAAATTCTGTATCAGATAAAAATGATGGAAAACCTTTAAGCATTTCAGCTGTAGCTGGTGCAGGCACAGGGAATATTCCATGTTCTGTTTTTGTCATTCCTCTACCGGTATTTATTGGCGATGCTATGATTTTATCGGGGGCGAGGAGATTTATACAGAGAGCAGCACCTACCACATCTATTATAGTATCAACAGCCCCTAACTCATGAAAATGGACATTATCAATAGAGGTATTGTGGACTTTAGCCTCTGCCTCTGCAATTCGCTCGAATATTTTCAGGGAGTTCTCTTTTACTATTTCAGAGAGTCCACTCTTCTCTATCATCCCCTTTATATCTTTGTAGTCTCTATGATGTACATGTTTTTTCTCGTCTATAATTATATCTACCTTTGTTCCTGCAATCCCCTTTCTCTTTACCTTTGAAACACTTATCTCATAACCAGCAAAATCAAGACTTTTAAGCCCCCCTCTTATTGATTCTATGTCAATCCCTGCATCCACCATGGCCCCAAGAATCATGTCGCCACTGATACCAGAAAAACAATCGAAATATGCAATCTTCATTTGAAAATACCTCTTAACCACAAAGGACACAGAAAAAGACATAAAGGACACCAGACACCAGTGCACCAGATCACCAGTAAAAAACTGGTGCGACCCATCCACTGGATGGGTGCCCCGGACTGGTGACCTTTTCTTTGTGTCCTTCGTGGTTAAATTTTCATCTTTCTATGTGAGCCATGAGCTTGTCGAAAGGCTCATGAAGGTTTCATACGAAAATAACTTTTCAAATTTCCCTAACCCCCCTTTTCTAAAGGGGGGACGAAAGTAGATTAACTTAGGTTGTTGAGTTTCATTCTGGTCTCGATATATTCTTTCAATGCCACAGCATTATTAAACTTTTCTTCCTTTGCCCCGTAAAGTAAAGTTACAATTCCTTTTTGTGCCTTATCATGAATAAAAGATATAAATTCCTCTTTATCTTTCAATTCTTTAAAATATCTTCTTTTGAATTCTTTCCACTTCTCAGGTTCATGCCTGAACCACTTTCTCAAAGTATCACTTGGGGCAATATCCATTTGCCATAGGTCTATCTCTGTTTTTTCCTTACTCAGGCCACGGGGCCAAAGTCTGTCTATGAGTATTCTGAAGCCATCATTTTCATCTTGTTTATCATATACCCTTTTCAATTTTATGGACATAGAAATTCTATCAATGGTTATTGTCATATGACATGGCAGAAGAAAAAATTACTACATCGTGTAATTGTGCAGATATTTTCATACATTGGATAACTGATAGAGTGTTTAACTTCACATTAACGAGATGAGAAAAAGATAAATTTCTTTTTTTACTAACGCATTGAATTAAAAAGCTCTGCCATTTTATCAGATATAGTGTGAGGGTCAATTAAAGTGGATATATTGCTCTTTTGATTTAAGCTCAGGGGATGAATTTTTAATTGCTCTGTGAGTTTATCATGAGGTGATGGGAATGTCTCTCTCTTTATCATACATCAACATTAACTTTTACTCCCTTCCCCTCCTCCACTATAAACTTATTCATTATTTTTCTGTGCCTCACCTCAGATTGGTTCTGTACCTTTATCAAATTCTCTCTGACAATATCCTTTCCAGTCATCCCTTTTCCTGTGGCTATATTTGTTAGTTGGGTTTTCATTGTTTCCTTAACTGTGTTTATAATGGTGGTATTTTGCATGGGCATAATAGTGGATTAATTTTATGTATTTTTATCTCTTTTGTCAATCAAAATGGTCTTTCAGACAACTTTGCGATTTTAACAACGGCAATTTCTATTGACAGCCATTTTTTGCAGTTATATACTCCGTCCAGAAAATCAATTTACTATTTTTCTATCAGATTTTAGTGGAGATAAAACCGCTCCCCACTTTCATAATACAAAACAGGTTGAATAATGAATAATACAGCTCATGGGAGGTAAGTTTTAGTGGATAAAGTAGTTCATTTTCAATTGCCTGTTGATAATATATCCCATGCAAAGGAATTCTATTCAAATGTCTTTGGAATGAAGGTTTTATTAATTTCTTCAAACAGAGAACATTTTCCTGAACCTGTCTTCCCCCTTGGTGCCGTTTATATTGCTAACTCATTGATACACCATGGTGCAGATGTTAGAATTTTTGATGCAGGGCTATACTCTTTTCCCTTATATTCTCTGAAAAAGGAGCTCATACGATATCAACCTGATATTATAGGTCTCTCTCTTCGCAACATTGATAATGCGTCTTATCCAAGCACACGATACTATGTATCAGGTTATGTAAAAATAATGAACACCATCCGGTCAATGAGTAAAGCCCCGATAGTTCTTGGAGGCTCTGCCTTTACAATTTTTCCGGAAGAGCTCATGGAATATCTTGGTGCTGATATGGGTATTAAGGGGGAGGGTGAGTCTGCTGTTTCTCAATTCCGGGAAAAAGGTGGAAAAGGTATCTATGAAGAAATGGTATCTGACCCAGGGGATATTTCTTTCCCCCGAAATATAGATACAATCTTTCCATTCTTTCATTATTACAGGACAATTGGAATTCAGACAGCACGAGGATGCCCCCATAGGTGTATCTATTGCACATATCCCCTCCTTGAAAGAAGCAGGAGACGCCTCCGATTACCTTATGAAATAGCTGATGAGATAGAGCATCTCAATAAACATTTTAATAAATCTGACTTTTTTATTGTTGATTCTTCATTCAATTCAGACGAAGAACATATGGCAGGGGTCTTAGAGGCAATCATTTCGAGAAATCTTGCCATCAGATTCTCCTGCTATCTCCAGCCAAGGATAGAAGACCCTTCTATCTTTGGTCTCCTTAAGAGGGCAGGATGTGTTGCCGTAGACTTTGGAACAGATTCAGGCTCACCATCTATAGTACATTCCTTGAGAAAAGGCTTTACTGTTGATGATATACGGAGGGTATCACAGTCATGCCGAAAAGCCGGTATTGATTTTTGTCATTCACTTATTTTTGGTGGTCCCGGAGAGACCCCTGAGACGATTCGAGAGACAATCACCCTTATGAATGAGGTTTCTCCAAAGGCGGTTATAGCAATGATAGGTATCCGTATCTATCCAGGTACGGAGATAGAACAAATAGCACAAGAAGAAGGTCAATTGTGCAGCAAAGAGTCCCTTCTCAAACCGCGATTTTATTTTGGTCCTCTAGGGCCAGGCAGGCTCTCAAGAGAAATTTTTGAGAATATTTCAGGGAGAAACTGGTTTTTCCCAGGCGAACGGGATTGGAGTTCTTCTATCGGCCCCCGCATCCTTCGTCATTTTTACACCAAAGGACCGCTCTGGAGGACTTTCAAAACAGAGAACATTTCTTAACATTACAATCCATGGGAGGATATATGAAACATAGCAAATATATTTTTTTAGTAACTATTTTCTCAATCCTTTGTCTTCCCTATGATTCAAGGGGAGAAAAAAGGAGGTTTGTCACTGAAACTGATTCTGACGGGGTTCAGAGGGTTGAAATCCTTGCAGGGAAACATTTCTTTGATCCAGACTATATCGTTGTAAAAGTGAATGTCCCTCTGGAAATAAAGATAAAAAAGGAATCTGGAATTACTCCGCATAATTTTGTGATAAAAGAGCCTGATGCAGGGATAGATATTCATGAGTCTACGAGTACAGAGACAAAGACCATTAAACTTACCCCCATGAAAACAGGGAAATACAAATTTTATTGTGACAAAAAACTCCTCTTTTTTAAGAGCCACAGGGAGAAGGGAATGGAGGGGATACTTGATATAGTCGATTAACTTTATTCAAACTGCCAAAGAAGACCACATATATAGCTAAATTTGCATCAAATCCGGGAAAGAGTCGAAATTTTAACATGACATTCGTTTTTTACGAGGGTGTCAAAATGGGATAATTTTTACGCTCAGATAACAACTCGCCGGGGTTATTTCTAGCCCATTGAGAATTGAGTATCCTAACCCCTTGAACCAATCAAGAGCTGCCTGTTTAATAATGGATTCTGTAATATTGTTCATAGTCTTCTCTTAACCTGCTGCCGTGCATGATAAAGCCTTTCCGTAAACCCGCCCTCTTCCAGAAATTGTTTTTCAAGCTGTCGCAATTGCTGGTCAATCAGGTAGTTTGCCTGATGAATCAGGCAAACAAGGGCATTAGCAGCCACTTCAGGCGAGCTTTGCTCAATATAAGCCCTATAGGTCTTATAAGACCTATTTTTGTCCCAAGCCATCTTCCTGATGGCTTGCGCTTGCTCATGATTTTTCTCCCAAAGCGACAGTCCCCTCTGCCGCAGAAAATCTTGGTAATCAAGCAAAAATTCTTCCAGACTTGCCCGTGCAACACCAATCAGTTTCAGTTCAGTCTTCTTTGAAGTGCCTGAAGCCATGCTCCCCTCGGCGATATTCTGCTTGCCGCTTCGTGCAGCCTGCACCATCTGGTCATGTGTCCGCGACCGCTTATCAATAAAGCGATTACAAAACACCACCGTGGCATCATACACAATCTCCGCAGTCTGAAAGGACTTCAGGCTGCGGTATCCGCCATGCGGCCCAATCAGCTCAGGCTTTGAATTCTGGTTCTTCTTATCCATTTTATAGTCCTATCTGTTCTATCGTTTTTATTTTGCTTTATTTGTTCCGTGTGTCTTATTTGTCCTATTTTGCCTTTGCCAGCACTACTGGCAACCTGTGATACTCGGCTCATTGAGTATGAATACTCTAAGTTCCCGAACCATTTAGGGACAATATGTTCGAACATCAATTAAAAAATGTCCATTATTCGCCTTATTCCTGTAATAGTTCTTCTACAAACTTTATCAATGACTTAGTCACAAGCATAAGGTGTGCAGCATCGGCCTTCTTAACTTCTACTTTAATATCTTCACGATGTAGATCTAATGACGCCCAGTGATTAAATCCTTTTTTATAGAAACGCCCCCACCTTTCAGTATAAGCTGAGTCAGATTCTCCAAATTTATTTTTTATCTCGTTATCAAGTATCCGTCCCACCTCACGGCAATTAGTAAAGACTCCTTGTGTATCCCATCTCATAAAAGCATTCTCTGCCTTTTCTAAATAGTCCCAAGCCTTAAGAAGTATTTTATTGTTCTTTGGTATTTCTACCAGTAGACATTCTAAATAACCTAACGAGGGAAGAATATTTTTCACCCAATGAGACTGAGGAATTTCAATAGACAGAAGTGGGATAAAAGAGGTTAGAATATCAGTTAAAATTTGCTTTTCTCCTTCCTGAATAAGGATGGGACAATAAATTCCAACAACAAAATAAAAATTAAGATTTATTTTTAGGTCACCATCTTTTCTCTTTCCTTCAATTTCTTTAAGGCGGTAAGTATCTAAAGGGAATTCTAAGTCGAAAGTCGGCGTGGAAGGACTAAAAACTTTATAGTTGCACGAACTTGGTAAAGCATCTGTAATTTTTAGAGGATTATCCTGTGTGAATAAGCTACATTTAATATCTAAAACGATAAACGGCTCTTCTTTTCTCCCAGATTCCTTTAACGGTTTAAGGTCTAATTTAACAGGGATAATAAGTCTTGCATATCCAGGAAAGCCCTCGGCTTTAATAGAAGTTGGTTCTACTCGGATTTTGTTACCTAAAAGACCTCGTATGGTTAAATCTGTTTCAGCCATTATAACACCTCCTCCCCAAACCTCTCCACATTCCTCATCCTTATCTCCCCTGACAGCAGCTTCGGCAGTAAGGCATCGCATATGGCGGCTAGGGAGGCCTCTTCAGCGGTTGATTTAGTGATTCTGGATGCGTTCATAATTCGATGACTCCAGCAACAAGTTTGTAGCAATATGGGTGGCTATTAGACAGTTTTCCAGCCAGACTAATTGTTAACAGATTCCTTAACGAAAGCCTTTGCCCTTTAAGTACTTTTTGTTCTGCGTTGTAATTTGTTATTACCAAATAGTACAGTGTGTCATCAAAAGAGAAGACTGCCCTTGCTTGTGGTTTGCCTCTCGAAGATGTGGTTTTATGTACTTCAAAGTCAGAACACTCAATCAACATCAGGGATTGACGATCTTTCGTGGGAATTCTTATTAGCTCATCCCATAGGACACAGTCAGATGTGTTATAGAAAAGGGGGCCGCTTTGCGCCAGATATTTTCTCACGTTTCTCGGCTCGAACCTTCCTATGCGTGTCCACTCACCTTTTTCTATTAGCCGGTTTTCAGGCTGAGATTCATCATCCGACTCTGCTAAAGATAAAGGAATGTTAAGTATGTCCAGCAGTTCTGGTTCTTTGCCATGAATATTTCTCATCGCCCAAGTTATGACTTTATCAGTCCGCGTGGATACAGGTCGAATCCATTTGTCTGTGGCAATGTCAATCCCGGCAAGGCATCTGTGGCTTAGCTTTCGAGAATTAGCCAGTAGAATGATCTCAGCCATATCTTTTTCAACTCCTCACAAATGGCGAATCTCGATATCGCCCAATTTGGAACGCAAATATTCCACAACCAGCCTTCTATGGCATTCACCCGGTTTAGGCTCGCTGCATAGCAGGCAAGCATCGTCCAATTCAGCAGTGGCTATCAGTTCCTCTGCTCGGCGTTCTTTTAGCAGTGTTTGAAATCGTTGCTCGTAATCTGTCCAGGTTATCCTTTTTTTCTTATAATCATCCAATATGTCTTTGGTGGGTGCAAACTCTGGACGGTGCGTGTACTCGATACTGGCAATCTCTTTAAGGAAATACTCAAGATCGTCCTTTTTTGTAAATCCGGCCAACTGGGATTCATTGTTGAGACGGATATCAATAAGTCGTTTTACTCCTGCCCGTTTGAGCAACTCAAAAAAAGTACGTGCATTTTTTTTAGTGAAGCCAATGGTAAAAATGGTAATCTTCTGTGCTGGCGGTTTATCTTGCGTATACATGATTTTCCTCTTCACTTTCCCGCTTATATGCGATTTCACGCGACTGTTGGTTGTAAGCTTTCTCAATACGGTCAGAATCAGTTAGCATCGAATCAAAAAGGATAGGCTCAAGGTCAAGGGCCCTTACGAGTCTCTGTTCAGTGACCTGATGATCCTCCACGCTGCCATCAGCAAGAATGTGTTTGATAGGAAACCCCAATTTTCGAAGGTGACGGCATACGAGAATAGTTCTGTGACAGTCCAGCGGTTCTTTCTCAGCACATAATAAGGCGATACGGTATTGCTCCATTCCCTTGAGTAGTCGCTCGATTCCTTGCTTGAATATGGGCCGCTCCGCCATTTTTTCGAAATTGGCTAAACCGTTATCGTAACAGCACGGGTCATCAGGCCGAGCCCCCAGTTCTTTGCCGAGGAAAACATATGCAATACTATCTTGCTTCAGGGCATCTGCAATCGCTTCTCTGTTGAATTGGGGATTGTGTTTGCTAAACGGGGATGAGCGCACATCCGCAATAGCCGTAATCCCCTGTCTTTTGAGCAGGTTGATGAAGTTTTTTATATGGTGGTTGGAATGCCCGATGGTATATATAGCTTCAGTACCTACCATTGTCATATTTTTTCCTCCGCAAACTTCTCCGTATCCTTCACTCTTATCTCCCCCGACAACAGCTTCGGCAACAAGGTGTCACGGATAGCGGCGAGGGTAAGAGATTGTATTTCATTAAAATTCATTTTATCAGATAATGGTTTTTCTTGTTTATTAAAGGTTGAAATTATATCTGATGGCGGAATTAAAATTTTATTCATGTATGCTATATTTCGATTCAATCCCGGAACGGCTGAATCCTCACCGAGAGAAGGCAAATCTTGTAATAAAAGCACATGGTAAAGATAATACGTTCTCCTTATGATTCCTTTTGGGACATCATAGAATGTCGTATCTATTGGATAAAAATCTGTAGGTGTCCATGTAATAATACCCGGATTGCCTTTCCTACCTACAATAATGCCGGGGCCTTTAACAAGGCTTTCATTGTGCCAGCCCACTTTACCGTTAGAACCGTAAACAGGAATCTTGCCAGGCAATCTGATAACTTCTTTGAGAGCCTTACCATATGCTAATTCAATAACATCACCAAGTGAAGAGCCTCGCCTATTGGTTAGATGAAGCGAAGCTAAAACTCGCACTACAACGGTTCACGGATAACCTTATGTAATTTGGTATAAAATAAAGGAGACGCAACCATGCAGCATGCAGAAAATTAACATGAAAGAGTTAAAGTCGTCAAGAGAAACATATATCCTAAAATCCTAAATCGGATTTTGGTATATGAAATTTCCTGACTTTTTGTCTAAACTCAAAGCACAATTGATAAAAGCCCATCTTATCAGGTTGAAATACAGAGATATGTTTGTTATTATGTCTAACCGCATTAAACATTTTTTAATGTACCATACCCTCATCTCAAATGAGAGAGGTAAAGAGGGTGGGTTGATGTGGAGGTGATGAAAGTTATGCCAGACTGCATCTTTTGTAAGATAATTAAAGGGGAGATACCATCAAAAAAGGTTTATGAAGATAAAGACATTTTTGCATTTGAGGATATTAATCCCAAGGCACCGATTCATATACTTATAATTCCTAAAAGACACATTGATAAGTCTCTCGATGTAAAAGAAGGGGATAAGGAGCTGATAGGGTCTATCTTTATGACAGCCAACAGGCTGGCTAAAGAAAAGGGGATAGCAGAATCAGGCTTTAGATTGGTAGTTAATTGTAACAGGGATTCAGGGCAGGATGTATTCCATGTCCACTTCCATCTCCTCGGCGGGAGAAGGATGAAATGGCCCCCTGGGTAGATCAAGCAGTTCAAACCGTTTAAACTGATTAAACGGCTTAAACGGTTTAATGAGGGAGGTTTTGATGGTAAAGATTGCACCTTCAATTTTGTCTGCTGATTTCAGCAGATTAGGGGATGAGTTGAAGACTGTTGAGGAAGGGGGTGCTGACTGGATTCATGTAGATGTCATGGATGGACACTTTGTCCCGAATATTACTATTGGACCGATGGTCGTTGAGGCAATACGAAAATCAACAAGGCTCCCACTGGATGTCCATCTGATGATAGAGGAACCTGATCTCTACATACCATATTTTGTGAAGGCAGGGGCAGACATAATTACTGTCCATGTTGAGGTGTGCAGACATCTTCAGAGAACAATAAAGCTCATAAAGGAATACAAAAAAATCGGAGGTGTAGTATTAAATCCTGCCACACCTTTAAGTTTCCTTGACTATATCCTTGATGAGGTAGATTTAGTGTTACTCATGTCTGTTAACCCTGGCTTTGGTGGGCAGGATTTTATCCCATCAACTATACAAAAGGTAGAAAAGCTAAAGAGAATAATTGATGATGCTAAGCTTAAGGTTGATATTGAGGTTGATGGTGGTATAAAACCTGAAAATGCAGGAGAGGTAATCAAGGCAGGTGCAAATATCCTTGTAGCAGGTTCATCAGTTTTTAAGAGTAAAGACTATAAGAAGACAATAATGGCATTGCGGGGTGCATGAATCCTTTTATGCCAGGTTACGCTTTTTTTGGGATTATTCCTTCTCCAGAGTTAACTCCATGTCTATTTTATGCCCCCTTTGTATAGCCACCCTTTCCCTATTATCTTTAAAACCTCCAAGTTTTATAACAAACTCATATACACCTTGTTCAATATCAATAGTCAGTGGTGAAAGCCCATAATATATATCACCAATGTAAACTTTAGCGCGAGGGGGCTCTGTTCTTACAAAGATCCTCCCCATCCCTTCTGGGATTGATGGTTCATCTATTGGTAGAGTGGAAGGTATGGTGCCCTCTGCCTTTTCAATATTTGTTTTCATCTCAGCAATGGTCTTATTTATAGCCCTTGCAAGGGTTTTTGAGATGTATGAGATAATTGTCTTTCTGCTGTTACCAAAAACCCCTGCATATCTGTCATCTTTCTCTGATATAACGCCATCCCATATAACCCTCCCTGTCTTCCCTGACCTTAACTGACTTGCAATTTCAATCTCTATTTCGTCTCGCCCCCCAATATCAAATCTAAACTTCCTTATCTCACCGCTCATCATTATATCTCCATAATCGTGAGCCACCTGTCCAACCCCTGATTCTTTAACAGTAAAACCCGCAGCAGTAAGATGCGCCCTGACTGCATCGGTAACAAATGCTGCAACACCTTTTTCAATGGTAAGTTTGTCACTATATACATCATATACAGTTGCCTTAATATCTCCAATATAGTGTGGGTCAATATCTTCCCTCGAATCAACATATGGTTTAAGGAGAATGATTAAAGGCTTGCTAACTTTAGATGACTCTGGTATTTGTCCTGGTTTATAGGTAAGTTTAAGCGGTCCTGTGGCACAACCCGTCAGCAATACAATGAGTAAGAAAAAGGTAAGATTCCTTTTCATAATAAAATAAAAAAGGGGAGGGTGAAAACCTCCCCCTTTTAGATTTTTGTGCACAACAATCAGAATGCAGAGAATAGCACAAAGGTCATCCTGTTTGTACCTTCACTCTTATTTAATACTGAATCATACTTATCACCACTCATGGATTCCCAGGTTAACTGTAGCTGGACATTCTGAGTCAACATGTATTTCGCAGCAAGCATGAAGGCATTATCACCCCTCTTCGTAGTAGCAGTCTTACTATCAGAAAGTTTACCACTACTGCTCTCTTCGGCATTCCCTATGCGGTAACCACCCCCTAAAGTTAATTTATTTGGAATAACACCAAGCTGCACAGCGACTGCAGTTGCATTTTTATCATTTGTAGTTGAATCGTTGAAAAGATTTGTCTTGGTGCTGCCGGTATCTTTTTTAGGGGCATTCGCATAGGAGAGATATATTCCCAATGTCATACCACCAACCTCTCCCTGTGCCTGGGCATCAAATGCCGCTGCCTGCGTCTGATAGATTGTCTCAGCATTGGCAGAGCTTGTATCTGAAGAACCTACCTTTGTCTCACCACCCCATAGGGCAGCACCTAATGCAAAATCCCAGCCTGCAATATTTGGTGTTACTGCAGCACGAATGTAATTCGAAAGGTCTGTTCCTGTAGCTATTTTACCATGGATGGGTCCCCAGAGTGTGCCATTTATAAAGAACATTTCATGTGCAATTGCAAGGGTAAGACCTTCTGCCTGGCTGGTGGTGGCATCTCCACTGAGGCCAAGATACTGCTGTGCAGAGATTGCAGTCCGTGCATCCCACGGTATCTGCATAACCAGATGACCTGTATTTAAAAGCTCAAATCCATGAGATGCCCCCCCTGTTGATGAGGTAAAGGGAATAAGCCCGATATAGGTATCACTTACCTCAAACAGTTTAATTGGCACCTTAAAATTTGCAAATGTATCAGTACCGGTACCGAGTGATGCCTCAAGATAAAATCCTATATTTTCAGCTGCACGACCGCCCAAAAGTAGTGATGCCTCATCGGGAAATTGCAGTTCACCTTTATTTGTGCCTGATTTCTCGTTGCTCTGGTCAGATGAGTTTTTGGTACCGTCAGTCTTCTGATACCTTATTTTAGCTACGAGTGATGCGTTCAGGACATTTGGTATGGAGAGTCCCTCATCCTCTATCTTGCCCTGCTCTCCAATCTGTGTATAACCCCCTGCCTTAAATGCCCTGCCAAAGGCATTTAAAGTAGGAAAACTCTGAAAGTGGCAGGTTGAACATGCATGACCTGTCTGTCGTGCAAATGCAGGTATAGCTTCAACATTTGTTACAAAAATAGCTGATATCAAAAACGATGTGAATAATGCTATAAGAAATAATCCTGATAACTTCTTCATACTACTCCCTCCCTAAAATAAGAACTTAAAAAAATATAGATTCCATATTCATAAATCTATTCCAATAAACTATCTATAATCACCCCCTTCCCCTTAATAAGATTTACAAAAAAATTACAGACTTAAGTATAACATCCAAATTTACAGCGTCAATACTTTTAAACCCTTGATGGCGCACGAAAAGTCAACAAGGGGCAGAGAGGCTGCCCTTACAGGATCACCTGTCATAACATAGGTCAATCCGCTCAGAAGGTAAGTAAGCGGAACGATTTTATCAGCAGGCCTCTCTGCATAACTTTGCACCTCTGCCTTTAATCCCTCTGACTCCTGAATTACCTTAACTATTCTTGAGACCACCGTTTTATCTTTTACAACCAATAAGCCTTCTACCGAAT
>JACQQJ010000198.1 GCA_016207035.1 Nitrospinota bacterium
CAATTGTCCTTATTTCTTCCTTAACAATCTCTATTTCTATTTCATCTTTTTTAATCATGATTCATACCTTTTGGAAAATAATTACTTTTGCCTTATCAGTTTATCAACTTTTGCAAATTGTGGTCTATAATCTGAATAGATCTGTTTTCTGGCAAACTCTACAACAACCATAGGTGAAAAATCTTTAGCTAATGCAACAACCCCTGCCTTAATACAATGTAAATACCTTGATTCATACTCCGAAAGAATTTCTATATTTGTAGCAAGGGGTTGAACAAAACCATAGGAAAGGAGTATACCTAAAAATGTTCCTACTAAAGCCGCAGCAACTTTATGGCCAATCACTTCCGGCGGTCCTCCAACTGCCTGCATTGTAATAACAATTCCAAGGACTGCTGCAACGATACCAATTCCGGGTAAGGAATCTCCAATCTTACTCATTGCCATGGGAATTCGAGCTGACTCTTCATGGTGGGTCTCAAGGGTGCTCTCTATCATTGCCTCTAAATCATGGGGTGCAACACCACCAAGCACAACAATTCTCAAAGAATCGCACAATAATTCAACGGCATGATGATTTGAAATAAAGGTTGGGTATTTTTTAAAAATCGAGCTATTTTTCGGATTCTCAATATGGCTTTCTAATGCAAGTACACCATCTTTTTTGTAAAGGGTTGTAAGTTCGTAAAGGAGTTTTAGTAAATCAAGATATATTTTTTCGCTGACCTTAATACCGCCGATTGTCTTAGTAAAGCCAGATAAAATCTTTTTGAGGTCAGATGGGGTGCTTCCTATCATGAGAGCACCTATTGATGTCCCTCCAATGATGAGGAACTCCACCCACTGTATTAAAACCAGGATTGGCCCACCTTCAATTACAAAGCCGCCGAGTACTGAAGTAAGAACAACAATACTACCAATAATTACGAACATAAGGTAACCTCCTTAATTTAAAAATTGATAGTCAAATGTGGATAAAAGTAGAAAATAATGGAATAGTAAATAAATCTCTTTTATTTTTTGAATATATTTTTAGAATATAATTAGAGATTTGTCAATTTAAAAATAGGCCACTTTAAAAATATGCTACCAAAAGCAAAGGTAGTAACAATATTCAAAGGGATTTTACAAAGGATGAATGTAATATTTAAAAGGGGAATTTTTTAACTACACTCAGGCTTGCAACCTCTGCTACCTCTTCAAAAGTTACAGGTTTTGCCCTCATTGCCTCTACGGCAATGGTAGCCTGTCCAGAACCCTCCCAGATGATATTCCCTGTAAAAGTATCCCATACCTGAAGGGATACCTTGAGTGTAGTCTCTCTTGTTGTGATAAGGGATAATCCGAGCGCTGAAAGTCTTGATGAGGTTGCCTCTGTATAGGATATTAACTTCGGCTGGGCAATATACTTAACATTGAGGACATCTCCTATCTTTTTAAGAAAATCCTTATTGAGTATCCCTGTAATGTCATAAAAATCCAGGACTTCAGCATAGATACCTGTCAAATTGGCGCTATTGATTTTGTTTATAATTTCTCTCGATGAAATTATATTTATTTTGGGTTTCTCAGACCGAAATGTCTTTTCGATTATATCTGAGACTACCACTCGATATTCACCGAGACTGCTCTCCCGTGAGACAGCTGTTGTCAGAAAACCAATACGATAAATGCTTATATTATGTAAAATAGAGGAGCGATACAGCTCATGTGTGCTTATATTTGTCTGCTTAAACGGGCTGCCACATCCTGTAGTTAAGATTAGATATAAAACAAATATAAGGATTAAAAAGAGATTTTTATTCGTGCATCTATTACCATGAATCAAAAATATATGCATTACTAAATCTTATGTTTAAGGATTTTATCAAACATCCACCTTAAGTTAAGTTTTTTGTTACAGTATCTATAGATTACCTCTGATAATGGCATTATCTGACATCCTCTATCAAGTATCCCCCCTTCAGTACTGTTTATTACATTTAAGTTGCCTTCTCTTTTCCACTGGGTAAATGCCCACTCAAACCACTGTCTTGTAACAAACATGGACTTTAAGGTGGAGATATTCATACCAAAAATATCCCTCTCATTTACAATATTATCTTTTTGCTTTTCAAATGTTGAAAATACATTTTCATCTTCGTAAATTGTATTACGGGTATAAATATTTCCTTTGGGACCAGCCTGCCTGCTGGCAGGGTAAGAAAGGTCCTGACCGACAAATGCAATTGGATCAGCACCGACTTTAAATGCGAGATCATATGCCACTGATAATACACTACCTCCTGGTGTAAGAGTACCAATATTATTACCCAATTTCTGAATATCGTTTAAAAATTGTATATCAGGGGCGTATTTGTTATAGAATACCACCCTTCCACTCCATATCTTGAGGACAGATGGATGTACAACAGTTGATGTAATAAGGGTTAGGTTTTTTGTATCTATCCCTTTAAAAAAATTTATAACATATTTCTGAGGGTCGAGATTAACTACGAAAGATGGAGAAATAGAATGATATAGAAGGGTTTTTAATGCTGCATCACATGATATTATTAATGCACTATCCTTTGCTGTATAGAGATATTTGATATTTTTGTCAAGGGAAGGACCTGCCCCTACAATTATACATGGAATTTTTTTAAATTTATTTTTAAGAATAATAACCCCTGGGCAGCGGGCTATATCACTCTTATTTTTATTAAAATTTCTCTGCCATAATGAGTTAAATAATTGTATAGTTGCATTCTTTACCTCTCTCAGTCTCTCTTGATCTACCATAAAATAAAGCAATGAGTGCCGAGCAATGAGTATTATCAGTCGTTACTCATTGCTCATTGCTCGTTGCTTTTTACTATCTTTTCAGATTTACAGCTTCAGTAAGCATATCATCAACGGCTGTTACTATTCTTGCATTTGCCTGATAGGCCCTTTGGGTCTGAATCATATTTACAAACTCTGTGCTGAGATCAATATTTGACTGCTCAAGGGAACTTCCCGTAATACTCCCAAAACCACCTGACCTTGCCAGACCAATAACAGGTTGTCCGGATGTCCCGGACTCAGAAAAGAGACTATTACCTACCCTTGACAACCCCCATGGGCTTGAAAAATTTGCCAGACCTATCTGGCGGAGTTTCTGAGTCTGTCCATTGCTGAATAACCCCGAAATAATACCATCCTGATCCACTGAGAGGGCCTTCAAAGTTCCTGTAGAATAACCATCCTGGGTCAGAGAATTTGTGACCGATGTAGCTGCATAACCTGTTAAATCACCAAAGGTACCTCCCGTTGTCTGGTTAAGCCTCCATGCTGCAGAAATATTACTGGCACTGCTAAATCCAGAAATGGTAATAGTCGGATTGGTAGCAGGTGAAGTCAACTGCCCGCTGCTATTAAAGTTAACCGTTCCTGTCCCACCGGAAACAGTAATTGTCCCTGATGCCGCACTTGAAGTGGTTGCTGCCATAGAATAATTCCAGTTATTTCCGCTCTGTTTTGTGAAGGAAATGGTAAGTGTGACCAATTCTCCTAAAGAATTATAAAGATTAACAGCCGATTGAAATACAGTACCACTGGTTGCTGAGGCGTTTAGATTAGCACCGAGTCTGAAAAAGGTAGATGCCCTCGGTTGAGATTGAACCCCTGCCAGATCTATATCTCCCAAAGCACCTGTTGCTACTCCGCTGCTATCAAGCTGATAGCCCTGAACTACATATCCATTGGAATTAACAAGTTTTCCTGCATCATTAAGTATAAACTGTCCTGCCCTGGTATAAAATCTATTGCTTGCCTGATTTACAATAAAAAAACCTGCACCCTGTATTGCGACATCAGTAGCATTTCCTGTCGTTTCAAAAGAACCCTGGGCAAAACTCAGACCTGCAGCCTGTAGTATTGAGCCTCTGCCAATCTGAATAGTACTGGAACCGTTTGATACACTCTGTGCGAGAATATCTGCAAAAAGTGCCTTACTCCCTTTAAATCCTATGGTATTCACATTTGCAATATTATCACCGATAACATTCATTGCCTGCCCATAAGAATTTAATCCGCTGACACCAGCATACATGGAACTTGCCAATGACATATCTTACCTCCTTTTAAACATTGTAGCAAGAAGCTACTTGCTATAGTATATTATTTACCTCAATCACACTTCCCAGTGATACCTTTTGCCCTTCAATACTGAGGAGTGTATTTCCATTTTCAAAAGACACCCCATTTACCTGTCCTTTTATTAAGGTTGAAACCCCCACTTCATTTCCTGAAGGTCCACGGGCTGAAACCATAAAAGAATATATTCCGTCGGGTAGAGAATTTCCCTTTCCATCCTTCCCGTCCCAGATTAAAGACTGCTCACCTGCATCTTTGGATATTTCAGAAATTGTCCTTAACAGCTCCCCTCTTGAACTATAAATATTTATCTTCACCTCATGTGCTCCCGATGAGAGTTTATAATTTATTGACACCGATTTACTATCAGAAAGTTTAACACTATTCCCCTCTGCCTTTACCTCCTTACCTATGATATTTACCGCCTGGGTATTATTAAGCGAAGACTGAATCATCTCAATATTTTTAAGATTTTCATTAACATTAAACATCTGTTCTAATGAACTGAACTGTGCTAACTGGGCTGTAAACTCAGTATTCTCAACAGGATTTAATGGGTCCTGATTCTTCATCTGTGCCACAAGCATTGTGAGAAATGCATCTTTTCCAAGAGTCCTTTCCTTTTTTACGCCCTGTGAGCCTTCTATATCTTTAGAATATATGAACTGAGAATCTAAAACTTGCATTTTACACCTCCTTAAAATTCGCCGTTAAGCTTAACCATCCCAATTGAAAAAACATAGGATAACTTAAATAAAAATGTTAATTATATTTTGGTTATTTATTTCACTTTTTATTTCTACCCTTTCTTTTGTTACATTCATAGGGTCTGAGGTGCTATTATCCTCTCTATGCTGAATAAAATTATGCCCCATATTCTTATAATCATACCCTTGCCCGACAAAAACAGAAAATTGATCTATTTTAATACCGCAACCGGATAAAGAGTTTTTAAGTTCACTGAGATTGGATTCAATCACTTCCTTTACATAATGTGTCTCTGTTACCATAATAGCCTTCATATTTTGTGATTCCATAGTCACTTTCACATTAACTGACCCAAGAGAAGGTGGTTCAAGATGTATCTTTATTTCATTCCGTTCACCCCTTAAGAAAACATGAGCCTTTTCTACCAGTTGATTTATAATGCCCTTATTTAAAAGGGGCTTTTGAGATTGAGAAATATCCTCAATGTCAGGATTACCTGTTGAATCAGTTATCTTTGTTATAGACATTTCATTAGAAGGCAAGGAGAATTTATCACCATCTGGTACTATAAAACCCTTAATACTTTCTTTCCCCTCCACAGGGTTTTCCTTATTACCGTCTCTCATAATTCGAGTCCCTGTTTCTTTACCATTATCAGAATTTTTGTCTAACCTTACCCACTTTTTTGAATCCTGTTCGTGATCTAAACTCAATCCAGCAGGTGAGGTACTGTTTTCATCAGGCATTTTAGCTGTTTCAGGTGTCATATCAAGATTATTTTCTGATATTTTAAATGTACCTAAGATAAAATCTTTAATCTCTTTGAGAGTCTTTATCGGAGTTACTGAATCTGATAGAATTGCCCTCTCCAGGGGTTTAAAAGGGGCATTATCGTTAATATGGTCAGATATATGTATGGTATCCCCTGATTTAGTTAAAATTGGTAGAGAGGTAATCTTTCTATTTGCATCACCTATTTGTAAATTATTCTTTAAGACTTGGGATAAAATCTTTTGTATATCACCATCGCTAAACCCTATATTTTTGAGAAAATCTATGGC
>JACQQJ010000199.1 GCA_016207035.1 Nitrospinota bacterium
GGCGAAGACTTTCTAACGGGTTTACCTTTAAAATTATTTCCTATAATATTATTATTTTAATCCATTGCTCCATTGTCTCATTATTATCTGTCTCCTCTGTGTTTCACATTCTCCATTTTCACCTTTTTCCTTATTCTTTGTTTTTATTGCATTATTTTGATTTAACCCTCTTTGTATACCCTTTTCACCCTCCTCCCTATAGAACAGAATATCTCGTAGGGGATTGTACCTGCAAGAGATGCAAGTTCCTCAACCCTTATCTCCTCATACCCCTGCCTTCCCATGAGAACTACCTCATCTCCAATTATTACATCTCTCAGAGCTGTTACATCTATCATACACATATCCATGCATATTGTCCCCACCTGGGGAACCCTCATGCCTCTTACAAGAACTTGAGCCCTATTTGAGAGGGAACGGCTATAACCATCAGCATAGCCTGCCGGAATAGTGGCTATAATACTATCCCTTTCTGTGACAAACCTTCTCCCATAACTTATACCGGTCCCTTTCGGAACAGTATGGAGATGGATAATCTCAGTTATCCATCTCATTACAGGTTTAAACACCCCCTCTTCATCCCCACCTTTAGAAGGGGGGGCGATGGGGGTTGATGGGGAATCAAATGGTGTGGAGCCGTAAAGTATTATACCAGGCCTCACGGCATTAAAATAAGAATCGGGGTAATTTACAATTGCTGCACTGTTGGAGGCATGGACAAGAGGAATCTGGTATCCGTCCTGTCGGAGTTCATCTATCAAATCCTTAAATATCTTTATCTGTTGCTCGGTAAAGCTTTTATCCAGTTCATAGGATGCAGCAAAGTGGGTAAGGATACCCTCAATTTTTATATGGGGAAGGGAATTTACTGCCCTGATAAATTCTCTAACTTTGTCAGGCTGGATACCAATCCTCTCCATTCCAGTGTCTACCTTTATGTGGACACTCACTACCTTACCAGCCTTTTCTGCCTCTTTTGACAGACTTAAAACTGTTTCATATAAATACACGACACTGTTTAAATTATATGAAACAATACCCTCTTTATCACCTTTGAGACATCCGCTGAGTACTAAAATTGGAGAGCCAATTCCAGCCTTTCTTATCTCTCCCCCTTCATCAACGGTACTGACGCCGAGCATATCAGCGCCATTCACCGATGCCGTCCTTGCTATCTCAACAGCCCCGTGACCATATGCATCTGCCTTTACTACCGCTATAATTTTTCTATGCCTTCCAACCTTTAGCCTTACCTGTTGTAAATTATGGGAGAATGCATTTAGATCAATTTCAGAGTATGTGGGAAGGGATTCTTTTGGAAGGGAGGGGGTGGAGACACTCATGCCGCTTCTCCATAATCTTTCCTTTTATCACTGGCGAGATTATCAAATCTTGTATATTCTTTAAAAAATGCGAGTGAGAGAGGGCCTGTTGGTCCATTCCTCTGTTTTCCAATAATGATCTCTGCTATACCCTGATTTTCAGGGGTTTCCTTGTAAAACTCTTCCCTGTAAACAAAGACTACAATATCTGCATCCTGTTCAATTGCACCTGATTCTCTCAGGTCAGAAAGCTGGGGTCTCCTGTCTGACCTCTGCTCCGGTGCCCTGCTGAGCTGAGATACAGCGACTATAGGCACCTTTAATTCCTTCGCAAGTGCTTTAAGTGACCTTGTAATTTCTGAGATCTCCTGCTGTCTGTTCTCTACCTTTCCTCTTGTCCTCATGAGCTGGAGGTAGTCTACTATGATAAGGTCAAGACCCTTTTCAGCCTGGAGTCTCCTTGCCTTTGCCCTTATATCGAGGACGGATTGGGCAGGTGAATCGTCAATGAAGACCTTTGACTCTGATAGAAGTCCTGCTGCCCTCGTCAGGTCAGGCCAATCAGATTTTGACAGATACCCTGTCCTTACTTTCCCTGCATTTATTCGTGCCTCTGAACAGAGCATCCTTATGACAAGCTGTTCTCTGGACATCTCAAGGCTGAATATAGCAACAGTCTTATTTTTGATTGCCCCTACATGGGTGGCAATATTAAGACAGAATGCAGTCTTTCCCATTGATGGTCTTCCGGCTATTATAATAAGGTCAGAGGGGTGGAGTCCTGCGGTCTTCTGATCAAAATCAGCAAAACCAGTGGGGACCCCGGTAACCAGTTCCTTTCTCTCAAAGAGCCTCTCAATGGTATCAAAACTCTCTTTTACTACCTGATTTATATTGATAAAACTGGGGGTTATCTTATTCTGTGATATTTCAAAGATCTTCTTCTCTGCAAAGTCTAAAAGTTCATCCACATCTTCTGCATTCTCATAACAGTGATTATGTATCTCTGTAGATGTTGATATCAAATTTCTGAGTATCCCCTTTTCCTTTACTATCTTTGAGTGGTATTGTATATTTGCTGCCGTGGGGGTTGATTCTACAAGGGAAATCAGGTAGTCTATGTTGCCCACCTCTTCCAGTTGGTTCCTTTTTCTCAACTGCTCAGAGAGTGTCATCAGGTCTACAGGCTGGTTTTTTTCAAAAAGCTCCAACATTGCAGCGAATATTTTACGATGGGAATCCCGGTAAAAATAATTTTCATCCCTGAGTATCTCAAGTGATTTTGGGAGTGCCTCTTTTTCAAGAAGTATTGCACCAAGGATTGATTGTTCTGCTTCTATATTTTGTGGGGGGAGCTTGTTGGGAGAGATATCTGTTTTTGCCATCTATAACCAGAATTCAGAATTCAGAAGTTTTTTTTCTGACTTCTAACTCCTGACTTCTGTATTCTACCTTTTACTATTCTTTAACCACCTCGACCTTAAGGTGGGCAATGACATCTGGTTGAAGTTTTACTGGAATAGTGTATGTCCCTAAATTTTTTATAGGTGTATCTAACTCTATTTTCTTCTTATCAATATCAAAGCCGTCTTTTTTTAACTGGTCAACAATATCTTGAGTTGTCACAGACCCAAAGAGTCTGTCACTCTCCCCAACATTCTTAACCAGCCTGCATGATATCCCTTCTAACCGCTTTGCTGTCTCCGCTGCCTCTTCCTTAAGCCTTGCAATCTTTCTCCTTTTCTGACTTTTCTCATTTTCTATTGTTTTGATATTACCTGCAGTGGCAGCAACAGCAAAACCCTTTGGTATAAGATAATTTCTTGCATAGCCATCTGCTACTATTAATTCCTGGCCATTGCTCCCAAGCCCTTTTATATCATCTTTTAATATTATCTTCATTCTTTTACCTTTCTACAGTAAATGGTAACAGGGCAATATTTCTTGCCTTTTTAATTGCATAGGTTACCTGACGCTGATGTTTTGCACAATTTCCAGAGATCCTGCTTGGTATTATCTTAGCCCTTTCTGTAACGAGGGTTTTAAGGGTTTTTAGATCCTTATAATCTATATAATCTATCTTTTCAGCGCAGAATCTACAATTTTTCTTTATAATAAATTGTCTCTTCTTCAGTATCCTCTTTTCTTTTGCCATTCAACCTCCTCATAGAATGAGAAATTTCTCATCTTAAGATAATTCTTTAAAAAGGCACATCATCCTCAACAGATTCTTTCTCGGGGATAACCCCTTCTCCACCTGAGTCTTTAGCTAAGGGTTTTTCTCCTGCCTTCTGGAGAAACTGCACATTGTTTGCAACCACCTCAAGCTTACTCCGTTTCTGCCCCTCCTCTGTCTCCCATGAACGGTAGGAGAGCCTCCCCTCAACAAGAACCCCCCTCCCTTTGGTTAGATATTCGGCACAGTTCTCCGCCTGTTTACCCCAGACGGTAATATCCACAAAACAGGTCTCCTCCTTGGTCTCCTCCCCCTGTTTAAACTTTCTGTTCACCGCAAGTCCAAAGCTTGCAACTGCTGAACCACCTGGGGTGTATCGGAGTTCAGGGTCCCTCGTCAGGTTACCCATGAGAAAAACCTTATTGAGACTTGCCATTATATGACATCCTCTATACTATCCTCTTCTGTGCCTTTAAGTCCTTCTGAATTTTGTTCTGAACCTTCATGAATTAAGGAAAGTGCAGATTCAGTGCCCTCACCTGATGGTTGAGCCCTCGGGGTCATCTCCTGATGAATAACGGTCATATACCTTATAATATCTTCATTCAGTTTGTAGTTTCTCTGCAGAAGAGAAACAAGCCCTGGGGCTGATTCAAAATGGATAAGGACATAAATTCCAAACCTGTTCTTCTTTATCAGGTATGCCAGCTTCTTTTTTCCCCATTTTTCAATAACGATTATTTTGCCACCGTTTTTTTCTATAAATTCCTTTACCCTTTCTACCTGCCCATCTACCTTGTTATCATTAAGATCAGGTTTTAAAACAAATATACTTTCATAGGATCGCATAGGTATCTCCTTCTGACAAAAGCCATAGTTTATTGTTCATACCAAAATATTTTTTAAATCTGATAGACCCCTCAAC
>JACQQJ010000197.1 GCA_016207035.1 Nitrospinota bacterium
ATGTTATATAATCCTAATCAGGAAAAAATGGATAGAAAGGGAGGATAATTATGGGTAATGTTTATACTTGTCAGACATGCGGCATAGTAACAACTAACAAAGGTCACCTGTGTAACCCAGTAGTAGCAGAGAAGGTTGTTGCTTGCAAATTTTGTGGGACGCTCTCGGATGATCCCAGACATGTGTGTGCCCCCAAGGTTGTTAGTTTGAAGTATGTTTGTGATTCGTGCGGTCGTCTTGCAATGAGCCGTGAGCTGCTCTGTAGTCCGACACCTCTTGCAAAACCAAAGAAGGCAGTAAAAAAGTCAGTTTTAAAAAATGTTGTGAAATCTAAAAAGAGAAAATAAATAATACATCCGATACCGATGGCTTGACAACTCTGCTGCAAGCCAAATAAATTACTCTTCAAGCTAAAACTGATAAATCTTTTATATTTTTTCTCAGGTTATCCTGCCCTTTTCGGGTATGCCTTTCCTTCAAGGTTGGATATGTATTCCTCTGCTATTACAGCAGCAATGGCTCCATCTCCCACTGCTGTTGCTACCTGTCTTAATGGTGTGTTGCGGCAATCACCGGCAGCATAGACACCTTTTATTGATGTCTCCATCCTGTCATTTGTTATTATGAATCCACCATTATCTTTTTCTGCATCAATAAATTCAGTATTAGGTATAATACCCACAAATATAAAAATACCCTCTGCACTGATCTCTCTCTTTTCATTTTTCTGGAGATTCCTTACAGAGACCTTCTCCACCCCTCTTTCTCCACCTACGATTTCATCAATTACTGAATTCCAGATAAAATCAACCTTCGGGGCATCCGCTTCAGCGGGTCGTGATAGGAGTTTCTCCTGAAGAATCTTTTCAGCCCTGAACCTATCTCTCCTGTGTACCATATATATCCTGTTTGCAATTTTTGAAAGATATATTGCCTCTTTAACTGCTGTATCCCCACCTCCAACTACAACGATATCTTTGCCATTATAAAATGGGCCATCGCATGTTGCACAATAGGATACCCCCCTCCCTGTAAATTCCTTTTCACCCTTTACTTCGAGCTTTCTTGGTTGAGCACCTGAGGCAACAATAACCGATTTTGACTCAAAGGTTTTAGTATCAGTCTTTACAATCTTTCTATCACCTTTATCAATAATCTGCTCCACTACACCAAATTCAACCTTTAAACCAAAATCCTTTGCATGGCTTTCGAACTTATTTGTAAGCTCTCCACCACTCAGGCTTCTGTAGCCGGGATAATTTTCAATAACGTCCGTTACTGCTATCTGTCCCCCTATCCCTATCTTCTCAATCATAATCATATCCAGCCTTGCCCTGAGGGCGTAAATTGAAGCAGAAAGCCCGGCAGCTCCACCACCGATAATAATAAGGTCATACATAGCAAACCTCCAATTTAGCTATTAGGATTATCATCTCCTTTTTCCCCTTAACTGATTTTTTATTTGTAACTTTTAGTGTTAATATGAGATTGAAAACAATACAAGACCTTTTTATTTCAAGTTTGTAAATTATAATAACATAAAATATTTTAAAAAAGGAGCCTTAGCTTAAAAAATACTATATTGAACTTTAAGCCTATGAGGAGAATCCTCCATATTGATATGGATGCCTTTTTTACCTCTGTTGAGCAAAAAAGACATCCCGAATTGATAGGAAAACCTGTGGTAGTTGGTGGGAGTGGAGACCCTTTTAAGAGAGGTGTGGTATCGACGGCTTCTTATGAGGCGAGGAAGTTCGGAATACATTCTGCAATACCCTTAAGGACTGCCTATAAACTCTGCCCTCATGCCATCTTCCTTCCAGTAGATTACGAGGAATATTCAAGGGTATCTGAAAAAATAAAGGGAATCCTGAGGGAATTTACCCAGATAATTGAAGATGTGGGGATTGATGAGGCATTTCTTGATGTATCACTAATCGATAGACCTCCGGAAGAGATTGCAGAGGAGATTAAAAAGAGGATTACAGGTGAGACAGGTCTTACATCCTCCATTGGTATAGCGCCAAACAAACTTCTTGCAAAACTCGCCTCTGATATGCAAAAGCCAGATGGATTGACAATAATCAAAGAAGATGAGATAGAAAGTCGCATATGGCATTTACCTGTAAGAAAACTCTGGGGTGTGGGACCAAAGACAGAGGCACATTTAAAAGGAATGGGCATTAAAACCATTGGGGAGCTTGCCTCATTACCACTTGACAGGCTCACTGAGGAGTTTGGGGAATCTTATGGAAACTATCTCTATAATGCATCAAGGGGTATAGACGAAAGTCCTCTTGTTACCCACTGGGAGCCAAAATCCATGAGCAGGGAAACAACATTTCAGAAAGATACTGATGACTGGCAGGTCACTGCTAAATCCATTGCAGAACTAACAAAGGATATTGTTGGCAGCATGAGACATTCAGATTACAAAGGCAGAACTGTCACCGTAAAGATAAGATTCAGCGATTTTGAAACGCATACAAGGGCGAAAACCCTCTCTGAACCAACAGATTCATTAGAGGTGATAAGAAAGGCCGCCTTCGAGTGCCTTAAAAGGCTTGAACTGAAAAAGAAGGTAAGACTAACAGGAATAAGGGTGAGTGGTTTAGAAAGGTCTTAAAAATACCCTTTTTACTTTAGCTACTGTGGTAATCGCAGAAAAATTTAATTATCAATTCAGTCAGTTATACACACTAACAGGAACCAAAAGTCTAACGAAAGGACTTATGCTGCAGCACTATTTGTGATCGGTTTGAATAGTGAAATAGGCAAATGTTTTTAGGAATTGTATAGGCGTTTAAGTGGTGAATCCTTAACGATCTTATCAACTGCCTCCTTTGCTGTCTTAAGGTCAACCCCATGAATCTCACGATAGAGTTTAATTGCCATTATTTTTTCACCCTTGGCAGCCAGTCTTTCCACATCTTCATCTGTCCCATGACCGGCAGGAGGGTATAGCCCAGTCTGCTTGGCTTGGCGGACTTTAGCCCTGTTGAATGCATCAATCAGAAACAAGATGCCAATGACACCAGCAATGATGTATATAACTTTCATTAGTATATTTTCCTCCTAATTAATATCAGTCTGGCTAATGAAACTGACAAATACTATACTATAGCAGTTACATTTAAAAATTAACTTTCGGTTTATGACTGGATATGTTTCATTCACTTCACAAATGCCCTGTGGATAATTTTCTTATAGTCTATCCAAAAAATCAAGTAAAACACCAAGAAATGTTTTATGATAAGTTTATAGTCTGTCTTTAATCGAACTTTGATAAAAACATATTATGGCAAAATCTAAATTTGAAATACCTGTAAAGTGTGAAGACCAGATGGAGTTATCAGTTGAAGATATTGCTTCAAGTGGAGATGGAATATCTCACTACAGAGGATATACCCTCTTCATTCCCCAAGCTGTCAAGGGTGACAGGGTGCTTGTAAAGGTAATGAAAACTACTCCGAGATTTGGAGTGGCACAAACCGTGAGGTTAATTATCCCATCCCCAGATAGAATTCAGCAAGAATGCCCTATCTATCTTGACTGTGGTGGATGTCAGCTCCAGCATCTCACATACGATAAGCAGATGGGGTTTAAAAAAACGGTAGTAAAAGACAATCTTGAGAGGATCGGGAAAATAAAACTCGATTTTGAACCTGAAATAATCCCTGCCAGAGAACCTTTCTTTTACAGAAATAAGGGAATATTTTCCTTTAAAAGGACCCGCAAGGGCTTGAAAGTCGGTTTCTTTGCAAAAGGGACGCACAGCGTTGTAGATATTAGAGAATGTCCTATACTTTTAAAACCAATAAATGAAGTAAAAGAGGCAATCCGCTTAATAATAGAAAAGAACAATATTGCTATATACAATGAATTGCATCATAAGGGATTTTTAAGAGGCATGATAATAAGAGTCTCTGAAAAGACAAAGGAAATCCTTATTGGCCTTGTAACAACGGAAGGGGATGTTAATGAACAGGTCATACATGAAATAAAAGAAATAAATAATTCACTAAAAGGAAAATATCATATAGCAGGGATTGTCCAGAATATCAATCCATTAAAAACCAATGTAATTATCGGCACAGAGAACAGACTTTTGTGGGGGAGGGATTACCTGAATGAATTGATAAATGGTATTCAGTATCAGCTTTCTCTTTCCTCTTTTTTTCAGATTAATTCATACCAGGCAGAAACCCTTTTTGAAATAGTAAAAGATATGCTCAAGGGTGTAAAAGGGACAATATTGGATACATACTGCGGGGTTGGCAGTATAACACTTCCGATTGCTAAACGGTTTTCATCAGTTATAGGTATTGAAGAAAATGAAGCGGCTGTAGAGGATGCCAGGAAGAATGCAGAGAGGAATGGTATAAGTAATTGCTCCTTCATCGCTGGCACAACTGAGGGTTATTTGAAATATTTAGAAGGGATACCTGATATTGGAGCGATTATACTAAATCCACCCAGAAAGGGTTGTTCAGAAGAGGTTCTGAATTCTCTTTTAAGAATAAAACCTCAGAGGGTTGTTTATATTTCATGCAATCCCTCAACACTCTCGCGGGATTTGAATAAACTCTGCTGCAAAGAATATGTTATTAAAAAGGTAAAGGTTATTGATATGTTCCCCCAGACCATTCATATGGAGACAGTGGTATTGCTGGAGAGAGGGTAAAATCATATTATGAACAACCCTTCCATCCCTTTCTACTAAAAATTATACATAAGATTTTACATTACCGGGGCGTTTTTGGGTATTTGACAAAAATATTGGTATTGGCATATACTCTTGAACAAACAATTGCCTAAAGAGAAATAAAATGTTTCATATTGCAACTGAAGAAGAAATAAAATCCGGTAAGACAACTGATATATATTTTGACCGTACAGTAAAAATACTCAAGGCTAAGGGTATTATTAAAAAGGCTATGGCAGAGGTGCACCTGAAGGGGTTTCCACAGGGTTGGAGGTGGGGAATCCTTGCAGGGGTAGAGGAGGTGGCATCTCTTTTTAAAGGGCTTCCCGTCAATGTATTTTGTATGGATGAAGGGACTGTGTTTCATGAATATCAGCCAGTCTTGGTAATTGATGGGATATACACAGACTATTGTATCTATGAAACAGCCCTGCTCGGATTTCTGTGTCAGGCATCAGGTATTGCTACAAAAACTGCACGATGCAGAATGGCTGCAGGGGATAGATTATTAATAAGTTTTGGTGCACGGAGGATGCACCCTGCTATTGCACCAATGATTGAGAGAAATGCATTTATAGGTGGTTGTGATGGTGTTTCTGTAATAAAGAGTGCTGAACTTCTGAGAGAGGACCCTTCGGGGACAATTCCGCATGCCCTTGTTATAATGTTTGGTGACTCTGCTGAGGCTGTAAAGGCATTTCATGAAGTGATAGAGCCAAAGGTGAAAAGGGTATGTCTTGTGGATACCTTCTGCGATGAGAAGTTTGAATCCCTGAAAGCCGCTGAGGTAATGGGGGATAAGCTTTTTGGTGTAAGGCTTGATACACCAGGCTCGAGGCGGGGAGATTTGCTTGAGATATGCCGTGAGGTCAGGTGGGAACTTGATTACCGCGGATATAAAAATGTAAAGATAATAGTAAGCGGCGGTCTTAATGAACATGAAATTGAAAGGTTGAATGAGGTAGTGGATGGTTATGGTGTCGGGACTGCCATTAGTGCAGCGTCAACAATAGATTTCTCCTTTGATATTATGGAGATTGAAGGAAAACCAATTGCAAAGAGGGGGAAAAAGTCTGGAAGTAAACAGGTCTATCGGTGTAAATCATGTTTTAAATATACAGTGGTGCCACTCCATGAAAAGATTGGAAAGTGTGATTGTGGCGGTGAAAATGAATCCCTCCTTAAACCTCTTATTAAAGATGGAAAAATAGTTAGAGACCTGCCAAAACCTCAGGATATAAGAAAGTATGTATTGGAGCAGTTGAAGAAAATTGTCTGAGCTACATTTCAAAACCCATGAAAAAATCTAACCCTCCATGGACTCATCCAGGTGGTAAACTGATTGAACTCGGTCCAGAGACCCTGACTCGCGAAGAACTCCTTGCAATCCTCATAGGAACCGGTTACAAAGGCAGGACTGCCCAGGATATTGCAAAGGAATTCTTTGATAAATTCTATGGCTTTTACGGATTGATGGGTAAAAAGCCTGCTAACCTATTGAAGATTAAAGGATTGAAGCAAGGAAAGATTAAAAGGATTGCCGCGGCATATGAAATTACAAAGAGAATAATAAAGGAAAAACAGTGGAGCCTCCGTGAGGCAAGAAAGATTACCCTTGAGCTGCCCAATTTGTCCGATGCAGGGCTTCTTGCCATTTTAATTGGAAGCGGATATAAAGAAAAGACTCCTGTAGCTCTGGCAAAGGAGTTAATAAAAAGGTATTCATCCTTAAGCGGGATAATGGGGCAAAAACTCTCTGATATGGCAAAAATAAAGGGTCTGGGTGATGTGAAGGTCGTAAGGATTGCGGCTGCTTACGAGATTATGGCAAGGGTGGTGAAAAGTCTTGATTAGAAATAGATTAAGAAGAGAGAGAGAGCAGAAGGCATCCTCGATGGAAACGAAAGAAAGGCATCTCAACCGCCAAATACCGCCTCTTGCCCACACATCCATGTATCTCTGGCATAAATACTGGTCAAGGAAAACATGGAATGTGGTCGGGGAATTTATAAAGACATACTGTCCTGAGGAAGGGGTTGTATTTGACCCATTTGCAGGGAGCGGTATTACTGCAATGGAGGCATTGAAAAACGGTAGAAGGGCGATTGTCTGCGACCTGAATCCAATAGCTACCGAAATTATACGGCTAACTATAAAACCTGTTAATGAAGTTCATCTTTACGAGGCTTTTAAGAGAGTTGAGGAAAAGGTAAAAGAAAGGATTGAAACGCTTTATCATACTGTATGCAGAAAGTGTAAAAAGGAGATAGTTTTTGATTGTGCAATTTGGGAAGGTAAAAATTGTAAAGAGATCCGGTATCAGTCCTGTCCACACTGCGGAGACAGACAGGGGAAGGATTGCAAGCTTACAAGATATGATAAAGACCTTTTTGAAAAGATAAATAAAAAGAATATCAAAGAGTGGTACCCTCAAAATCCTCTTTATTATCCAGACGGCAGACCATTTAAAGAGAAACAACAATATGAATCTGTAGACGAACTCTTCACAAAGAGAAATATTCAGGCACTTGCATGGCTGATGGAGGCAATAGAAGAAGAGCCTAAAAATGATTTGATGGATTTTTTAAAGATAGGGTTTTCTTCAATGAGTCATTTATGCACAAAAATGTGCCCTATTTCTGAAGCTGGCCATTTTACACCGTTCAGTTCTGCATGGACACAACATAGTTACTGGTATCCATCAGGCCCTTATATGGAACAAAATGTCTGGGATAAATTTGACAGGTCTATCAACGGTCATCAGGGGCTCTTAAAGGCAAAGGCGGAATCTAACAAATTTTTTAAAGATATAAAAATTGCATCGTCATTTGAGCAGGTAATCGCCGGCAAGGCGGATGTTTACATCCATACAGGCTCATGCCTTGACCTGATGGAGAAGATAACAGAGCAAGCAGTTGATTACATCTTTACAGACCCCCCTTATGACGCATCAATCCAATTCGGAGAGCTTTCATATATGTGGGTGTCTTGGCTGAAGATGAACGGCGATTACCTGAAAGATGTTGTTGCGAATGAGATTGTCAGGAATGAACGTCAACATAAGGATTTTGCTGTTTACCATTCCCTTTTATCATCCAGTTTTCAAAAGATGTTTAAGGTCATAAAACCTAAACATTACCTTACAGTTACCTTTCATAATCCTACTTTTAAGGTTCGTAATGCTACCATAAGGGCGGGTGTATTTGCAGGTTTTGAATTTGAAAAGATACATCATCAGGAGCTTGCAAGACCGTCTGCAAAGTCCTTACTCCAGCCTTTTGGCTCTGCCCAGGGGGATTTTTATCTCAGATTTCAAAAGCCCTCAAAAGTTACCACTTTAAAGCAGGAGGAAATTGATGAGATAAGATTTGAAAATATTGTTATGGAGTCAACTATAGCACTTTTAGCAGAAAGGGCAGAGCCCACGCCATATACAGTCATTATAAACTATATAGACCCCATTCTTGCAAAATACGGGTATTTTGCAAGTCTCCATACAGGGCTTGATATAAGCGATATTCTAAAAAAACACTTAAATAAAGAGTTTATGCTTCTTCCTGCGATGGTCGGAGGAGCAGAAGGTAAGCTCTGGTGGTTCAAAGATATCTCTATCGTTCCAAGACTCAATGAAATTCCACTAACTGAAAGAGTCGAGCAAACGGTTTACAGGAAGCTGCACCAGATGGGAAAGGTAACATTTACAGAGGTATGGGATGCAGTAAGTACTGAGTTTCCAAATTCCCTTACATCGGACTCTACAAGTATAATGGACGCCCTCAAAATCTATGCAAGACAGGTAACAGGGGGATACTGGCTTTTAAAACCAGAGATTCAGCAGAGGATAAGACAGCACAATGAAGTACTAGCCATCCTTGCAATAATAGGGAAAAAACAGAGATATGATATCTGGATTGGCAAGAGAGAACAGCGTGAGCAAGACAGCGGACTCATTGCAACAGGAAAAACCCTTGATGAATATATGACAGTGAAGCATTTGAGGATTGATAATGCCACAAATCAGGATGTAATTGAAAATATAGACCTCATCTGGATAAAGGACAGAAGAGTTAAAGCTATCTTTGAGGTAGAATCAACTACAAGTATGACAAGCGCTTTGATGCGTGGGTCAAATATTGATAGAGAGGTTGATAAGTTCATGGTTTTACCAGAGGAGAGGGAAGACCAATTCAAAAAAAAGATGACCTCCCCTCTTTTCAAAGAACATTTTGAGAATGAAAATTGGAGATTGATATACTTTGATACATTAAGGAATGCGTATGTGAAAGATAAAAACAAGGTAGATATTTATGAGTTGATTGATAAGAAGGTTAGACAATCAAAAGAGGAAAATATTTCTGAAAAACAAGGACGATTATTCTGAAGACTGCTATGAATAGCATCTTTATAAAGAATATCTTATAAAATGAAGTTAAGCCAGATAGGAGAGTTTGGGTTAATAAAACAGATAAGGGATACCTTTACCCCACCGATTCCCCCCTTTAATAAGGGGGGGAGAGAAGGGGGGGTTGTTGTAGGAATTGGAGATGATTGTGCAGCTATTAAGCCAAGAGAAGGCTTCCTCATTATTACAACCACCGATTCCCTTACAGAGAATATTCATTTCAAACTCGATTATATCCAGCCATTTCAACTCGGGCTTAAATCAATATATATCAACTTAAGCGATATTGCTGCAATGGGCGGTATACCCCTCTACGCCCTCTTATCCCTGTCAATCCCCCCTTCATTTTCTGTTGAGTTCATGAATGAGTTTTTAAAAGGGGTAAAGGATGCTGCTGACAGATATAAGGTCTCTGTTATTGGCGGGAATATCTCTTCATCGAAAAATGATTTCTCTATTCATATAACCATTATAGGTGAAATTGAAAAGGAACATATGGTTTTACGAAAGGGGGCAAAGGCAGGTGATAGAATATTTGTAACAGGATGGTTAGGTGATTCTGCTGCAGGACTGGAAATACTTAAAAGAAGTCAGAAGACAGAAGTCAGAAGTCAGATAGATAAGAAACTGAAAGAGAGACATTTAATACCAACTCCGAGACTTAAAGAGGGGAGATTTCTGGCAATAAATAACCTTGCCACATCTATGATTGATATAAGTGATGGACTGGCATCAGATTTAAAAAGAATATGCGAGGAGAGTGGAGTCGGTGCGAATATATTCACTGAAAATATCCCTGTATCAGAGGAGCTAAGAGATTTTACCTCGCATCGAAAATCTTTCGAACCGATTGACCTTGCCCTTTACGAAGGTGAGGATTATGAACTTCTTTTTACTGTAAAATCTGAGATAGTTGAAAATTTAAAGAGTTTATGGAATAATAAAATGACTTCTATTACCATGATTGGTGAAGTTACAAAAGGGGAAATAAACCTGATCCATAAGAGCGGCGGCACCATTCCCCTTCAGAGGGAAGGTTATAATCATTTTAAAACGTGAAATATACATAATGGAGGTTTACGATGTATACAAAGCAGAATGAAAAAAAATGGAAGCCAACTTTTACTGACTATCTTATTCACTTCGGCATGGCAATTAACATTATAGTAATACTCATTCTACTCTATTATTATTTTTTCCATTCATAATAGTATTTATTTGCGGGTAACCTCTAACCATTTTTTTAACTCAGTGTAGCTCATGGTATTTATCAGATTATCTTTTTCCAGCCACCCCCTTCTTGCTACCCCGATTCCATATTCCATCATTGACAATTGACTGGTATGATGTGCATCTGTATCTACTGCCATCTTAACACCCATCTCTTTTGCCATCTGGCAGTATACATCATTTAAATCAAGACGGTCATAGTATGCGTTTATTTCTAAAACAGTTCCTGTCTCTGCTGCTGCCTCAAAAACCTTTTTTATATTAACTTTATACGGCTCACGACTGCTTATGAGTCTGCCTGTAGGATGGGCTATTATAGTTACATAAGGGTTTTTCATGGCAGATATAAGCCTGCCTGTGATTGTCTCTTCATCCTCTTTAAATCCTATATGGATGGCTGCAACTACGATATCCAGCTCCTTCAGGAGTCTTTCAGGGAAATCCAATGTCCCATCAGTTCTTATATCCATCTCAGTCCCTGCCAGCACCTTTATCCCTTTTATTTTTTTGCTCAATTCCCTTATCTCTTTTATCTGTCCTGATAACCTCTCCTCGGTAAGTCCGTTTGCAATCTTTGTAGATTTTGAGTGATCTGTAATGGCTATATATTCATAGCCTATTTCCTTTGCCTTTTTTACCATATCTTCTATTGAATCTGACCCATCACTCCAGTTTGTATGGACATGGAAATCCCCTTTTATATCGCTAATACTTACCAGATGGGGAAGATTCTTATCCCTTGCTGCCTCTATCTCCCCCCTATCCTCCCTTAATTCAGGAGGGATCCAGTCGAGTCCGAGGGCAGAATATACCTCCTCCTCCCTCTCCCCGCCAATCTTTTTGTCCCCTCTGAATATCCCATATTCGCTTATCTTTAAACCCAATTTCTTTGCCATTTCCCTTAAATGAATATTATGGAGTTTTGAGCCTGTAAAATACTGGAGTGCTGCACCAAAAGAGTCTCTCTCAACAACCCTCAGATCTACCTGAACATTACCCTCTGCAATAATGCTCCCCTTTGTCTCTCCTGACGCCAAGACCTCCTTAACAAGGGGAAGGGTTACAAAGGAAGATATAATCTCTCTTCCATGAGAACCCGTAGCCAGTATATCAATATCTCCTACTGTCTCCTTCATCCTCCTCAGGGAACCTGCTTGTTCTATCTCCTCAAGACCGGTCTTTTTCTTCAGAGAATCTATAATCTCTTTCACAAGGTGGAGGGCAGTTCCAATGGGTATCCTCTTCTGACTCTCTTTAAATAACCGTATACCCTTTAATATATTCTCCTCCTTCTTCTCGCCCATACCTTTTAATTCTCTCAATTTTCCCTCTGTTGCAGCCTTCTCAAGACCTTCAATATCTTTAATACCAAGCTCCTCATAAACCATCCTCAATGTGCTTGGACCGATGCCGGGTATTTCTATTAGCTTAATTAACCCCTCCCCTACTCCTTCCAATGCCTCTTCGTATTTTCCCATTTTTCCGGTATCAAGGTATTCCGCGATCTTTTCAGCAATACCACTGCCAACACCAGGTATTTCCATCAGTCGACCCTCTCTATAGATATCCTCAATATCATCTGCGATACTTCCTATTACCCTCGATGCCCTTCTATAGGCATTTACCTTGAATCTATTCTCATCTTTAAATTCCAGAATATCTGCCATCCTGTCAAATATCTGTGCTATCTCAAGGTTTTTCATGGGTCAATTATACCTAAAAACTTTAAGGAGAAACCACACCAAAAGGAATTAACCCCCAAATATTTAACAGCGTCACAAAACTTTTATATGAGGAAATAACCAAAAATAATATTATAAGGAAACCATGAAGACAGGAAGTGGAGAAACCATTAAATAAATATCCCTGCTTTCCTGGCTTCCTTATGATTTTTATAATTTCCTTCAGGAAAACAGGACAGGCTTAGAATATGAAGAATTAACAGTAAAGCTTGTTTTCTCAAAAACAAGCGATGGACTGACATCGAACTTAAAGAAACTACGGCAAGGGTAGGGGTTGCTGATAACTCATTGACTTCCATATTAAGTAAGGGGAAAAAATACCTTTTCTTGCTTCGGGATAGTTTTTTCTCTTGATGGTGGCCTTTTAATGGGCGTCCCTCTTCTTATTGATTTCATGCTCCTTCATCTTCCTCCAGAGGGTAGTTCTGCTGACTCTCAATTTTTTGGCGCACTCACTGTACTTCCAGTTGGTCTCATGAAGGATCTGATAAATCATCTCTCTTTCCAATGCCTTAAAGGGCTCCGCATGACTGATAACGCTGGTGACAATATTATTATTCTTGATGTCCTTCGGGAGGTGTTCCGGATTAATCATGCTACCGGAACATCGGATAAAAGCATGTTCGATAATATGTTCAAGCTCCCGGATATTCCCGGGGTAGTTGTATTCCATGAGAAGTTCCATGGCCGCAGGCGAGATGTTTTTTACCTTCAGCCCCATTTCTTTATTGAATTTTTCTATAAAATATCTGATCAGCAGCGGCATATCATCTTTTCTCTCGCGCAATGCCGGAAGGTGTACAGGGACTACCTTTAGTCTGTAGTAAAGGTCTTCCCGGAATGCACCCTTTTCCACCTCGGCCTTCAAATCCTTGTTGGTGGCTGTAATCACCCTGACGTCCACCTTGATTGTTTTTGTGCCGCCGACCCGTTCAAATTCCCCTTCCTGAAGGACCCTTAAAAGCTTCACCTGCGTATGCGGGGTGATGTCGCCAATCTCATCGAAGAATAAGGTGCCGCCGTTTGCAAGCTCAAATCTTCCAACCTTATCTGCAATCGCGCCTGTAAAAGCCCCTTTGACATGACCAAAGAGCTCACTCTCCAGCAACCCTTCTGCCAGGGCGGCACAGTTGATCTTAATAAACGGTTTACTGCTCCTCGGAGAGTTATTGTGAATCGCATTCGCAATGAGTTCCTTGCCGGTCCAGGTCTCACCCCCGATAAGCACCGTAGCCTTCGTCGGCGCCACCTCCCGGAGGAGTTCAAATACTTCGTGCATCCGGTAATTTTTACCAATAATGTTCTCAAAGGAATATCTCCCCCTGAGCTTCTCTTTCAGGTCTTTTATAAGAGAGATGTCCCTGAATATCTCGATCCCTCCAATGACCTTATTGTTCTCGTCCTTGAGCAACGCTGTATTAATGCTGAGCGTTAATGTTTTCCCTCCCCTTTCAACATGGGTTTCGTAGTTGTAGAGATGCACTCCTGTCTTTATTGTGGAATTGATCAGACAGTCCAATATACAACCCGAATGGCCCAGGACCTTATCGCACTTCTTGTTGAGAAAGACCTCCTCTGCGCCTACCTTGCCTAACATCTCCTTGGCCGCGCGGTTCACAAACAGAAGGCTGTAGTTTAGATCGATCACCACCACCCCATCGGCGATGCTGTCAAGGATGGTCGTGCTGTTGATATCCAGATACTTATGCATTTTCTCCGCATCCGTATCACGGGTTGTTATTCTGTTCATCATTGTCTCCTTTTTTTATTCTACACCAACGCCCTGAGACAAGACAATCCATAAAAAGACAAAACCCTTATCAGGCAAAGACCTGATAAGGGTTTATGGGGGGGGTTGAGTCGCTTTACTCTCCTTTACAGTGGCACAGCTCTCTCAGATAAGCCACCATTTCCTTGATTTCCGTATCCGTCATGATGGCACTCCATGGCGGCATTAAAGTAGATTTTCCCACGGCAGCTCCGCCCTGGGATATTGCATTGTAAATATCCGAGTCTTTTAACCTGGCCATCCCTGCCGTATCGGTATGATTCCTCGGAGCTACCGGCATATCCGCTTTATTGATTCCCGCCCCGTTCCCCCTCACCCCATGACACTGGGCGCAGTAAAGGCTATAGTTTGCCTTGGCTGTTTCAGCAGACAGATCAGGAGATAATCCGCCAAGGGCCATCACTGATGTAAGTGCGACTGATAGAATGATGATCTTTTTCATGCTCTCTTCCTCCTAATTTTTCGTCATTTTCATCTCTTTCGGCTTTTCCATTGTCATGATGTAGTTCGTCAAAAGGAACCATGTGTTGTCCGGAAGCTCCCTTTTGGGCATCCATGTTTTTGGGGTCCAATGCTGGGGGTCTTTGAGGTAATTAAATACCCAATCTCCATTCAGTCTGCTTCCTGCATCATAGAGGATAGGACCTGACATCCCGCCTTTGATACTCCCTCCTCCTACATCCACTTGATGACACGCGTTACATGCCCCAGATTTAAAGAAGATCATCTTAGCATTGGCCCTGGCGAATTCTGTCCCCCGCTTATAGAGGCCCGTCGGCATATTGAGGTCTGTGAGTGTCATCAGGTAGTGGGAAACCACCTGAGCCTCTTCTCTTGAGAGTTTTGAGGCGCAGAGAGGCGGATCCTGAATCTTGTCTATCCCTTCACCGGCGCTGACATAATTCAGATAGACCGTACCGGTCGGCCGTATAGGGTAAGGCCTCTGCAAAAACTCAAATAAAAACTTCTCCTGAAACTTGCTCCCTGCATAAAAGAGGTCAGGGGCCTTTTTATTCAGAAGATCGGAAATTGTTCTTGCCACATTGCCACTCATATCATGACAACTGACGCATCTGTTTTGTTCTATAACTGTCTTTCCATCGGCAGCCTCTGAAATATTGGCTGCTATCAGGTAAAGTGTCACCACGATTACTAAACCCATCTTTGTAATCTTCATCGTTCACCTCCTCAGTTTCTGATAGTTCTGTCCGGTTGCTACCGGAGCAGGATATTTTTACCCTTTCCGAGTTTAGGATCCGCATCTGGGGTATTCATCAGGACAGTAATCGCCCCCCGGTGTGCTGCCCCCATCGTGTGATCCACGATCGCATTATTCGTGGCGTGATCCGCAGGAGATACAATATCACAAGTGGATGCCTCAGAAACAGCCACGTTGTAAGTAGCCATTCCGTACAGGATATTCTTCGGGTTACCGTTTGGATAGACCCTCTCCCAGATACCTGCGATCGGGTGAAGCGCCACCGGCATATTTATATTGGCATTTACAAAATAGACCCTGACCAGTTCACCTGGTTTGGCCTGAAGGGACAGTGTGGCATTAGGGTCATGTACCGGATCATAGTGAAAGACCTTCCCGTTGATTAAGGCGTTTTTCCAGCCCGTGTTTTCCATCAGGGCATGATGGTCACTTGCATGTGAGAATAACTGGGACTGGATAAGGACATACTCCCTGTCCGGTTTTGGATAGGCATCATTATAGCCGCCTTTTGGATCAACGATAATGATCCCGAACATCCCCCTCGCGATGTGTTCAGCCATGGACTCTGCACCACAGTGGTACATAAAAACGCCGGGATAGTTGGCCTGAAATGTATAATGGCTGGTCTCTCCGGGTTTGACAGGGGTAAACTCGCTGAGCACATCCACAACAGCCGCATGAAAATCCATGGAGTGAGACTTCTGGTTCGTTTTGTCATTGATCAGGGTAAAATCTACCGTATCCCCTTCTTTCACCCTGACAACGGGTCCCGGCATCGCGCCATCAAAATTCCATGAATCATAGGTAGTCCCTTTATTGTCAATAACAACCTTGTTTTCCATGGCATGCATCGTAACCTTAACAATCTCAGCCAGCGCCGGGCGGGTCAGAAGGGTTAAACCTATGAACACGTTTACAATGAAAACAACAGCCGTTACTAATTTTTTACATCTGGTGGTAAATTTCATTTTTGCTTCCTCCTTTTATTTAGTTTCCAAACCTCTTCTTACTGCATATCTTCAACATGCTAAATTCATTATCCTTTTTATCACCCCCTCAGAATATCATTTTTAAAACATTACCAATTACTTTAATCAAAATGCATGCCAGAATGATATCAGCATATAACACATTGAAATAATTGAATAAAAATAATTAGGATCGAAAAGTAGCTGTAGGGACTTGTTCCATTTTTAGAACAATAGAAAAGTATACTGCTGTGAAATGCTTGAAATAAAAAGGTCAAGAAATGTTTCAAGAAATGAACATCGTTTCAGAATTGAATCATTTGGGACAGTTACAAAAAGTCAACCCACTACTTTGCCATAGACACAGATAATAATATAATAGATAGGAAATTTCTTTTATGAAGATAATTATAGACATCTGAAAAATGGCTGCAAACCTTAAAAATTTGTAGAATTTGTCGAAGTTTTAGAAGCAAACAGTTTGAAAGTGTCTTTTAACCTGCGGGATTATCAAGTTCAGGACAGGCTTTCATAAATTTTACGAATCAGTGCTGCTCATCTTTTCCTGCATGCCCCTGATAGCTTCAATCAGGGGCTGTCAGGTCTTCCTGTGGGGTAAGTGTCTTATTTGTCGTCCCCTCCTTTTTACTCATCCATCTCTTTTTATTGAAATACCAGCCGTAATACCTGACCATCTGCTCCCCATGATTAGCAATGTGTAAAGTTAATTGTGCCAAGAATGTGAGGGGATGAAAGTTGTAGATATCCCTTTTCCCTTGATAGATAACATTACCATTCTGGTCATTGTATGATAATAGTTCAAGGGAGATGGGTGAGCGGATAAGATAAGATGCAACCCGCTCGATTCTTCTGGTATCTTCTGCTGAAATGCTCACGAGCCTATGGCTTACAAAGGAGGATGAAAATCCCCCGACCCAAGCTTCATCTTGGGTGCCCTGCCCCCCTTTAGAAAAGGGGGAATAAGGGGAGATTTTTAAAGGATAACAAAA
>JACQQJ010000200.1 GCA_016207035.1 Nitrospinota bacterium
AAATTATTTTTATTGAGTCAGATATTTTTCATAATCCTATATAGTAACTCTCTTAAAAATTGTTTTGGATAGATGTGTCATTCACTGATTGAAAAATCAACTTTTATAGCATAAGAATCCTCGTGCTTAATAGCTTTATATATCTTTGCTTGAGATTGCCCGTAATCCCGCCACATGCGAATTCTGTCTTTATCTTCATTTGATATTTCGCAACCAAGAATAATTCCAGTAAGCATTTCTTTTTTAAAATTATAAACCTTACCAATTTTATCTTCCTCATCATTTTTAACAGAATCTATAATTCTCCATTCTTATTCATAACTCCAGTGGTCTGATTTTGCAAGTAGAAACATTTGTTCCTGAAACTGTTCATTGTAATCTCTAAGAGTAGGAAACTCAGAATAATAATCAACCTTTTTACAACTGCGGTCAAATTGTTTGGTGATGCATACTGTATCAAACTGTAAAACAATCCCTCGATGCCCATCTGAATAATGCGACCACATTAATATATCGTTATAAACTTCGCTCAAGCATAACATTCTCAGTGTGTTAATTGATTTAGGCAATTTCTCTCTAACTATATCTATCATCCTTTGCGGAAATGTTGCATTTCCACTTTTATAATTATTTACAAGACGCTCTATTATTGTATTTCTGTCTGAATCAGACAAATTTGGTTGATGAATAGAAAAGGCCACTTCAAAATACTTCCTAATATCTTTCTCATTGCAACCTTTAAAAGTAAAGTGAGTTTTACAATCAAATGGATCATTAAATTGATCAGGGCGTGAAAAATATAATTCATTGTGAGTAAAAGTTCTGTCTAAATTCTTAGAAGCAATAGATCTATATCTATAAAGAAATTGCGGCAGCTTGTTCATAATTATCCAACAATAAAACTATCCCTCCCTTTAAGAAGATTACTCATAAAGGTTGCGACTACCTCCTATTTTAAAGCATTCTGCACTGCCTCACATCCCAATTCATCCCCCGTATCACACGCCTTTTGCAAATCAGCTATAGCCCTGTCCATATTGCCTTTTTTATGATAGGCATTGTTTTACAACCCCATAATCTCCTTCAAATTTTGCTTCAATAGTTTCATCTTCTCCAACCCTATTTCTCCAATTTTATTTTTCACTCGCCTTTTATCTATTGCTCGTAGTTGAAAAATTAAGGCTACAGAAACAGTATCAAGATTATTCAACCTGTGAGGTTCAATTATAAAAGTAAAAGGGAAATCAGAAGCCTTTTGTTTAGAAGTTAGGGGAACTATTAAAACGGCAGAAAGTTTTTCTGAAGCTATTTGGACAATAACAGCAGGTCTTAGTCCTGCCTGCTCATGTCCTCCAGATGGAGGAATCTCCACCAGATAAATGTCTCCTGCCTGCATTATAAATTACCTTCAAAATTAAGGAGAGCCTCGTCACTTAGTTTATCCCATTCTTCAAATTCCTTTTTAATGTCAAAATCATATTCTCGCTGACAGATAATTGATTCTTTAAATAAACGGATAATTTTCATGAGGTTTGCTGCCTGTTCATCTGAAAGGTCATTTAACTCATTTAATATTTGATCTTTATACTTCACGGATGTTGCCATTTCACACCTCCTGCAATAAATTATTCTTAAATATATTACAATAACAAAACTTCAAATTCATTATTAAAACTGCTTGCACCTTTGCTATCTCACCCTTTTTGCAAAGGCATTTACCCATAAGCTCTTAGGGGAGGATTTACTAATGTTGCCCCTCCTTTGTAAGAGCTTGTTCTGAGCAAAACGAAGGAAGGGGTGAGGGGAGGTAGAGGATTAGTATTTTCATGACCCATTGTGAGCAATTGCTCATGTACGTTTCGTATAAAAATTATTCGATGCTCTCTGAAATAATATTAAGGTGTTCGGGCAAAAGGTAATAGCGAAGCACCCCATTATGGGTTGGAAGCCTTTCTACATCTATTCTCAGGATGCCGCCCATCTCAAACTTGATATTCATTTTACAGGTTTCACACAACAGCCATAATGCAATACTATGCAGAGATGGAAGATGACCTGCTATCAAGATACTATCTCTATCTTTGAAACCGCTTAAAAAATGAATAAAATCCTCTGGTGAGGAATTGGGGTTGAGTGTATCAGTAATCTCAATTTCATTCAGGGGATACGATAGGGCGCCCCCCACGATCTCTGCTGACTCCCTTGCCCTTGCCTTTGGGCTGGATAGTAAGAGGTCAAAAGACACCCCCATCCTTTTCAGGGCAATCGAGGTCTTTTCTATCTGTGCCCTTCCTTCTGAGCTCAGATGCCTTTGAGGGTCAATCTCTTCACCCAGGGCCTGCCCATGCTGCAGGAGATAGATTTGCATATGTGTATAGTTGAGATAATAGTTAAGAATTTAAACAAAATTATAACATGGTTTTATTGACTTGAATCATTTGTTTTGATAGATTTAATGCATGAAAGAGATACTCCATGAAATTATAAAATCTTCATTGAAAAAGGCAATGAATTCAGGAATCCTTGGGCTATCAGAAATTCCTCCCTTCACTCTTGAGAGGCCAAAAGAAGAAAGGTTTGGTGATTTCTCAACAAATCTTGCACTGATAATAGCCTCTCAACTTTCAAAGAAACCGAGTGATGTGGCAGGTCTTATTGTAAGCAATCTCAATGGTTATTCAAATATCATATCAAAGGTTGAAGTTGCAGGTCCTGGCTTTATAAATTTTTTCATGACCAGAGATTTCTGGCTAAAGGGATTAAGTGAGGTTATCAAAAAGGCTGACAGATATGGTTCATTAAATATCGGGGCAAATGAAAAGATTCAGGTTGAGTTTGTAAGTGCGAACCCAACAGGTCCCCTCCATGTAGGGCATGGGAGGGGGGCTGTTGTTGGCGATGTCCTTGCCAATATCCTGAAAAAGGCGGGATATGATGTCTGTAAGGAATATTATATTAACGATGTGGGTTTACAGATGGAGACCCTTGGACTTTCAACCTTTATCAGATACAGGCAGTTATTTGGAGAAGAGATTGAGTTCCCTCAGAATGGATATAAGGGAGAGTATATAAAGGACATAGCGAGGGATATCATTTTTAAAAAGGGCGATCATTTTTTAAAGATGACAGAGAGAGAGGCACTCCCATTTTTTATAGAGTTTACTGCAGAGGTAATTCTCAACGGGATAAAGAAAGACCTCAGTGAATTCGGTGTATACTTTGACCGCTGGTATAGTGAAAAGACCCTCTATGAAAGGGGTATGGTGGATACGATAATTAATTGGCTTAAGGAAAAGGAGTTTGTCTATGAAAAGGATGGTGCCCTCTGGCTCAAGGCAAGTGCCTTTGGTGATGAAAAGGACAGGGTTGTAAAAAGGGGCTCAGGTTACTATACCTATCTTGCATCTGATATTGCCTATCACAAAGAGAAATATGAGAGGGGATTTAAGAGGGTGATTGATATATGGGGTGCTGACCACCACGGCTATGTCCCGCGGATGAGGTCTGCAATCAAGGCACTTGGATTTGATGAAAAATCATTTAGTGTAATACTTATACAACTGGTGAATTTAAAGAGGGGTGGACAGGTTATATCAATGTCAACCCGAAGTGGTGAGTTTACGGAACTCGCAGAGGTAGTAAGAGAGGTAGGGAGGGATGCGGTAAGGTTCTTCTGTATGATGAGGAGCTCAGACAGCCATCTCGATTTTGATCTGGACCTTGCAAAGAAACAGTCATCTGAAAATCCTGTTTACTATGTCCAGTATGCCCATGCAAGGATATGCAGCATCTTAAGACAGACAGCAGAGCGAGGGATAAAGATACCTGATATTGAAGAAAAAAAGGGATTATCAATAAATCTGACTCCGCTAAAACTCCCTGAAGAACTTTCTATAATAAAAAGGATTTTAATGTTCCCTGAACTTATAGAAAAGATGGCCTTATCCTTAGAACCCCATTTGATTACCCATTATCTCCTCAGTTTATGTGGCGAGTTTCACAGCTATTACAATAAACACAGGGTTGTATCGGATGATACAGACCTGACAAATGCAAGATTGATACTGGTAAAGGCATTAGGGATTGTTATAAAAAATTCCCTTGATATTCTTGGTGTAATGGCACCCGAGGAGATGTAATATAGTAACGGCATTAAATAATATTACATTAAGCTATTAATTTACCACGAAGAGCACGAAGGACACGAAGAATTAATAATAGCAACATCAATGCATCTAAATTTACCTCAGATAACCAGTGATAAATCCATAAGAAGGCTTGGATTAAAGGTTATATGGTAATGGATGCGGCAGCGTTAGATAAATGTCTTACCCAAATCCCGCTTTAGCGGGATTTAAAATCGCCAATTCATCCTGAAATACTGTGTTATCAGCGATTTTGCTCCTCACCGTATTGGTGATATACGGTTCCGTCG
>JACQQJ010000224.1 GCA_016207035.1 Nitrospinota bacterium
CTGGTGTCTGGTGTCCTATCCGTCTTTCTCTGTGTCTCCGTGCCTGTGGTAAATTTTTATAATTTACTATATATCAAAAAAAAGATTTTAGTATGAGCAGAAAACCGATTTTAATTACCGGGGGATGTGGTTTTGTTGGCAGACATTTGATTAAGGGTCTCTTACCGAGGAAAATACCAATCTGGGTAATAGATGATTTGTCTACCGGAAAACACCCTGATGTATGGTTGAATCTTAAGAACGGCTGGAAAAAGAGGGAGAGGAGAAACGGGGTGATTTCCTATTATAAAGAAGAAATTGAAATTAATTTCATACAATCAAATGCCCTCCCCATATTTCTTGATATGACAGATAAAACGAACAGATATAGTCTTCCCTGTTTTTCTGACCTTTTTCATTTAGCGTCTATCGTTGGTGGAAGGAGTATGATAGATGGTGATCCAATGCTGGTTGGATTTGATCTGGCAATTGACTCAGCACTGTTTTTATGGTTGACCCGTCATAGGGATACTGCTGAAAGGATTTTGTATGCATCATCATCTGCTGCCTATCCCACACAACTCCAGGTTAATAGTGTTCCTGTGGCTTTAAAGGAAGAGTTTATAAAATTTGACGGTGGAAGCCTGGGGCAACCAGATATGACCTATGGCTGGAGCAAAATGACAGGTGAATATCTTTCATTTTTGGCACATCAGAGGTATGGACTTCATATCGCCTGTGTAAGACCTTTTTCTGGTTATGGAGAAGACCAGGACATTTCATATCCTGTTCCGGCAATTGCGAGGCGAATTGCAATGCGAAAAAACCCAATTGAGGTATGGGGTTCTGGAAGACAGGGGAGGGATTTTATATATATTGATGATGTAATTGATATAATGCTGCTTGTACTGGATAAGATTTATAATGGCAGGGGAATAAATATCGGGACCGGAAGGCTGACCAGCTTTTTAGAGATTATAGAGGTCTTTAAAAAGCTGGAGGGATATGATGCAGAAATACAATCACTACCTGACAAACCCGTAGGGGTGCAATTGAGATTTGCGGATACATCAGAATTATTTAAGGTTATAGGAAAACAGAATTTTACATCCCTTGAAAATGGATTAAAAAAGGTTTTAGATTTTGCACATTCTGAAATCAATAATAAACCCATAAGTTTATTTTAGGAGGTTCAATCCTCAATGAGAACCGCAGTTGTTACAACTACAATAAATACCCCTGTATTTTTAAAAGATTATGCAGGTAATGTCAAAGTCAACAGGCATAATGTATTTTTTGTTGTCATTGGCGACAGGAAGACCCCTTTAACGGTAAAAGATTATTGTCGGGGATTAGAACATGATACCGGTATTCAAATTGACTATCTGGATGTTCAGGATCAGGAAGGATATTTAATTGATTTCCCGGAGTTACAGAATCATCTCATGTATGATTCCATCCAGAGAAGGAATATTGGAATTCTGATTGCATATCAAAAGGGCGCAGAGACCATCATAACAATTGATGATGACAATTATTTTATAAGCAGCGATTTTATACAAGAACATTCTTTGGGGGTGAGGCAAAAATTTGATGTTATACATAGTAAATCAGGGTGGTTCAATGTATGCTCTTTTTTAGAAGAAAAGGATGAGATACCTTTTTATCACCGTGGATTCCCTGTACACCAACGATGGAAAGAGGAGAAGATTGTAAAGGAGAAGGCAGATATTAAAATCGTTGTGAATTCGGGGTTATGGGTGAATGAGCCTGATATAGATGCCTTAACAAGACTATACAGGCCTGTCACAGCTATAAAGTATCTACGGGAGGATAATTTTGCCTTAGGTAAAGGGACATGGTCCCCCTTCAATTCTCAGAATACAGCCCTATCAAGGGATATAGTCCCTGCCTATTTTCTGAGTCCGTATGTTGGCAGATACGATGATATATGGGCGAGTTATATTATTTCTGCAATTGCAGACCATCTGGGAGATAGTATAACCTTTGGAAAACCAGTAGTAAGACAGGACAGAAATCTGCATAATTTTTGGAAAGACATGGAAAAAGAAAAAATGGGAATGATCATGACGGACAGATTCTGTGAAATTCTAAGAAAAACAAACTTAACGGGAACTGATTATCAGTATTGTTTTCTTGAAATAATTCAGGCATTCGAAGGAGAGACAACAAATAGAGAGATATTTTCCGGGGAAGAAGAGGGGTTTTTACAAAAATTTATCGAGGGATTAATTGTCTGGCATAAAACAATTCAAAGGATTAGATAGCTTATCCCAATTTTATATTCAGGGGGGATGCTGAAAATAGAGAAAAATAAGATTATAGTAATCCTCCTCTCTCTTGCCCTCGCATCTCGTTTAATCTTTTCCTACCTTTTTCCCCCTCTCCCTTATACTGCAAATACAGGAGATATAGTTCATTATTACGAATCTGCTGTCTCATTAGCCCGGGGAGAGGGTTATGTATTTCTTGGTAAACCTACTGCCCATTTTCCTCCCGGGTACTCTTTTGCACTTGCTCCCCTTTTTCAAATATTTTTTCCATCCTACAGAATCGCCCAAATCTTGAATACAGTTTTAGGAATACTATCATGTCTTTTTACCTATGGTATTTCAAAAAAGACCTTTGGTGAACGGGCGGCACTATTAGCTTTGGGTATTATGGCACTATCACCCACCAATGTTATATGGTCTGCAATTATTTTTTCTGAAAACCTATTTTTACCTTTACTTCTTGGAGTTATTTTGCTGTGGATTCATTCTGTCCACAATCCCCCCTTCAATAAAGGGGGGCTGGAATGGATTCAAGGGCGGAGGTTCTATAAGCTTCTTTTGTCAGGTATTCTGCTTGGAATAGCATCTCTCACTCGTGGACAGGCGGTATTGTTACCGGGTGTCCTTTTTCTTTGGGTCCTCTTAAATAAAAAATCTCTTTCCTCATCATTCATTGCTGCCCTGATAGTTTCTTTCTTTATGATTGTAACTATCCTCCCATGGACAATTCGTAATAAAGAAGTCTTAGGCAGTTTTGAATTTATTTCTACAAATACCGGGATCAATTTATTGATAGGAAACCATCCGGGGGCAACGGGTGGGTATCATGACCCTGAAGGCGGTTATCCAGGCGGCGATGACGAGATTATGCAAAATCGTTTATGCAGAGAGGCTGCGTTATCATATATATTTACCCATCCTTTTCAGTTTATTAAACTCATTCCCAAAAAAATATTTTTGCTCTGGTGTGCGGATTCTACCTTAACCTTCCGGCACGATTTACTGACAAAGTTATCACCTGTCATCGGATACCCCTTGATAGGTGCTGCATTTATTTTGTATTATCTGTCGTTTATGATAACAATTATAGCATTTATGAGATTTAGAGTGGCACAGGATAACTCAATATACGGGATGAACAAAGGAAATCCCATAGTGATTCTCTTTACACTCCTTTTCATATACTTTTCAATATTTCACGCCCTCTTCTTTGCAGGCCCCCGTTATAACTATCCCTTTTATCCTTTTCTCATAGTACTTGTAACAGGCTCTATAGACATATGGATCAAAAATAGGATAAGGTTATGAATATCTCTATCCAGCCTTTTGATCAGGAAACCGTCAGTTGAGGATTATGCATGGTGATAACAAGATATAAATGCATCAGGGTTTTTATAATGCTGACTATAGTTTTTCTTTTTGCACTTGGAGTTGCATTGTTTGTGACCTCATATTTACCCTTTGAATTGGTGAAAATTAAGATTGATACCTTTTCTTCATCTGGGAATGCCACGCTTTTTACAGAATCAACTTTTAAACAGATCGTGGTCAAGTTACGAATTGTTACAGAGGCACTTCTTCTATTTGCTGTAGTGCTCTATAGGATCAGGCAAAATGTTCAGCAGTATATTTCTGATATGGTAAGCTCATGCCTTTCATTTTCAAAAGATCTCATGCACTATTTCAATGAGACAGGAATAAGAGAAGATACAGTGCATCACTGTGCACTTTTTATGATTTTATTGCTGGCAATTGTAGTAAGGTTATTTTTTCTCTTTCAGCCAATGCGTTACGATGAGGCTGCAACCTTCACACACTATGCATCAAAACCTTTATATTTCGGGCTTTCAAATTATTCTTTTCCCAATAATCATCTTTTTCATACATTTCTTGTACACATTACCTGTATGTTTCTTGGTAACCAGCCATGGGTAATTCGTCTGCCAGCATTTTTTGCCGGTGTTTTACTTGTACCGGCATCCTATGTGACGACAAGGATTTTTTATAACAAATATGCTGCCCTTCTTACTGCTGGTTTTGTCACCTCTTCTTCACCGTTAATTGAATATTCAACGAATGCACGTGGTTACATAATGATATGTCTGCAATTCTTACTTATTCTTTCTCTTGCAAGGTATTTAATGGAGAGTGAAAACTCTTTTGCATGGCTCCTCTTTGCCATACTATCATCGCTTGGTTTTTTTACAATTCCAATCATGTTATACCCATTCGGAATAGCTGTACTGTGGCTTTTCCTTTCAATTCTGTCAGGGGGGAAAAAACTCAGCCGCAGTCTTCTCTTGAAGAAACTTTTTGGTTCTCTGCTTATGACAATACTCCTGACCTTTGTTATCTATACCCCGGTTTTTATTACATCGGGTTTGGAGTCGGTTATTGGTAATAAGTTTGTAGCAACTCACTCATGGTCGTTTTTTGTTACACAATTTTCGTTTTCACTTCACTCTGTATGGGATCAATGGAATAGAGATGTTCCCCTTGGGCTCAGAATTCTTTTCATAATCGGATTTTTTATATCCTTAGCCTTTCATAAGAGATTGACCATTCATTGTGTCCCTCTGATTCTGCCAACTCTTATCTGGCTTGCTGCTGTATTAGCAGTTCAAAGGGTTATTCCGTATAGCAGGGTCTGGCTCTTTTTATTACCTCTCTACATAGGGGTGTCATCTTCAGGTGTTCGGTATATATTTGAGGCAATTGAACTAAAAATGAAAAGTCGAACATCGGTTGTATTTGTAATAGTATCTCTCGCCCTTTCATTGTTTCTCAGTATGAATGCTATTCGTATAAAATCTATTTTATATTCTCAAGAGACAGGGACTTTTAGAGATGCCGAAGAGATAACTATTTTTTTAAAAGGATATCTTAAAGGTGGAGACAGGGTTTTAACTGCAGGTCCTTCGGATGCACCCCTTGAGTATTATTTTAACCTTTATGGCATTCCTGTTAAACTTTTGTATTCCAATCTGGATTCCAGCAATCGTTTTTTGGCGATAGTTAATGAATCAGGCAATCAAACTCTTGCTGGGCTCTTGAAGGAGGCAGGTTTGTCTTTAAACGGTTTAAGTGTCCCGATAATAATTAAGAGATACGGATCTGCCTCCCTTTATGAAATAAAAAGGGATAGCAGTAATCTATCATGAATCGTATATTATACTAACGGCAATAAACAACTTGATATATATCACAACCCCCCTAAAGCCTCCTTTACTAAGGGGGACTTTATTGTAATTTTATTTATTGCCGTTACTATAGGCTCTTTTTTAAATGAGTTGGTATTTGTATAAACCACGAAAGACATGAATGACAGAATAGGGATGTTTTACCACGAAGGACACGAAGAACCCCTCCTTATCCCTCCTATTAAGGGGAGGATAGGTGGGGTTATCTCAATTCTTCGTGCCCTTCGTGAACTTCGTGTTCTCCGTGGTAATTTTGTAATTACCATTTAACCTACACAAAATGAAAAATAACCGTGGATTATTATTTATTCTCATACTTTCAATAGTTCTCAGGTGGATTTCATATAATTATTTCCTTTCACATCTTATATCCCCTGCCGATTCCGGGCAATATATTGCTATTGCTGAAAATCTTACAAATGGAAAAGGATTCAGTTTGGATGGAAATGAACCGACATTTCACAGGGCACCCTTTCTCCCGTATTTTTTAAGCCTGCTCCTGTTAACCTCTAAAAACAATTGGCATCTGATTGCCTCTGCGGCTAACATTCTTATCAGCTCAATTACAGGTGTGGTTGTTTATTTTACATCAATGCGAATTATTAATGATGGAAAAATAGCCATTATCTCATCACTGTTATTTGCAATAAACCCCGTAAGCATATTTTGGAGCGGGTTTATCCTTACAGAGCCCTTCTTCCTTCTCTTCTTTACTTTATCAATACTCTATCTTTTAAAGGCAGCGGATGGGCAGAAGATGAGGGATTTTGTTATCTGCGGAGTATTAATAGGGTTCTCTGCCCTGACCCGTCCTGTAATATTGGGAGTTATTCCATTCATCGCCTTATGGGTTTTAATCTTTAAAAATAGAAGTTTTGCAGAACAAGGCATTGTGCCTCAATTGATGAAATTTACCATGACGGGTATCTTTTTTGTTTTAACTATATTGCCGTGGACTATACGAAATTATGTAAACTCAGGTGAAATTATTCCGATTACATCCGAGGGACATGGTAATTTAATCCAGGGTCTTACAGAAGATCCGAAAACCCTTGAACAGACCCCGATATTTACCCCCGAAGAGATTAATAACATGGAACATCTTAATGACTGGGAATACAGGGGAGTGGAGAGGGAAAGAGTGATTCAGTATGTTTTGAGTCATCCCCGTGATGTTTTAAGACTTATGATAAAGAAGGTATTCATGTTCTGGTCACTTATCCCTGAAGTAAATAGCACCGAATTGAGATCAGATTTTTTTATAAAATTACTTATGGTATTATGGGCAACATATAGTGGTGTAATATATATATTTGCTATAGTCGGCTTTTTCTCTGTCAAAGGCAGAAATAATATTATGCTGATTATATTTATAATGATAAGTTTTACCATTATGCACATGTTTTTTCTTGTGGTGCCAGAAAAGAGATTCAGGCTGCCCCTTGAGCCATATCTTGTTATACTTGCTGCAGCAGGCTTATATTCTCCCCTGGAACGGAAAATATTAAAATTACGAGGCCCTCTGTCCATGGTATTAAAATAGAACTATTTTAGTATTCAGCCTCTGTCTTTATTTAAGGTCTTTCTCCTCTTAAATTCTGTCTGATGGATATTATCATTATATGCGGGATGTATTATCATGATAAATTCTGGACAAGCAAACAGCATATTGCATCCAGACTGGCAAGGAGACACAGGGTTCTGTTTGTCGAGCCAGCACCACTTATGATAGCACCGCTCTTATTTCCCCGGGATTATAAGAACTGGACAAGATGGCTCTCAGGTTTAAGGAAGGAGAATGATAATCTCTATCTCTATGCACCCCCACCTTTAAGGATTCCCGCTGATACACATTATTATGTAGTAGATAAACTGAATCAGAGGATTATCAGTTTATTTGCATCAAAGGCAGCAGATAGACTTCAATTCAAGAACCCCGTCGTCTGGTCATTTGACTATAGGTCATCTGAGCTTAAAGATAGATTCAATGAATCCATTTTTATTTATCACTGTGTAGATGAATGGGCAGAGATGCCAGTTCCATTTTTGAAAAAGGAGACAGTAAGGGTGATTGAAGAAAGACTTATTCAGAAGGCAGATATAGTCTTCGCCTCAGCAATGAGACTTAAAGATAGAATATCCAAGCTGAATAAGAATACCTTTTATATCCCCCACGGTGTGGATTTTGAAAATTTTAGCAAAAGTGGTGAAGACAGGACTAAACCCCCTGATGATGTGAAAGATATTCAAAGGCCTGTTATAGGGTTTATTGGTACTGTAGAGAGCTGGCTTGATATAGAACTTATAGAATCTATTGCACAGCATAGACCTGAGTGGACCTTTGTTTTTGTAGGAATGATAGGACACTCTGCTGACATATCAAATCTTAAGGGTTATAAAAATGTCATCTTTACCGGTCTGAAGAAGAGGGCAGAACTCCCGGCATATATAGAGGTTATGGATGTGTGCATTATCCCATTCAAAGTAAATAGATTGACTGAAGGTGTAAACCCGCTTAAACTTTATGAATACCTGTCTGCAGGAAAACCTGTCGTATCTACACCGCTCCCTGAGGTTGAGAGAATGGGTGAACTGGTGAGGATTGCAGATGGTTATGATGGCTTTATCAGTGCGATTGAGGAGTCGATGCATAAAAATAGTGAAGAGGATATTGAGAAAAGGAGGAAGGCTGCAAGGGAGAATTCATGGGATGTCAGGATTAGACAGATGGAGGATATAATAGAGGTTTTTAAGAAATGAAGAATGATATCCTGATAATAATCCCTGCATATAATGAGGAGGAGAGTATAGGTAATGTAATAAAAGGAATATGCGACCATTTTCAGTCAGCAGATATTGTTGTAATAAATGATGGTTCATGTGACAGAACAGGGGATGCTGCCGGTGATGCCGGCGCATTTGTAATAAATCTCCCCTTTAATCTTGGTTATGGGGCAGCACTTCAAACTGGTTTTAAATATGCAGTGAGATGCGGCTATCGATATGCAGTTCAGATGGACGGAGATGGTCAGCATAGTCCGTCTTCTCTGGTGAACCTCGTTCATGAAATAGAAAAGGGGGATGCTGATGTTGTAATTGGTTCGAGGCATCTTGGCAGTAAAAACTTTGATGTGACTATTTTACGAAAGATAGGGATAAAGGTATTTGGTAGTATCACCTCTTTTATAACAGGACAGAGGATTACCGATCCTACATCAGGGTACAGGGCAATAAACTACAAGGTACTTAAGTTATACTCAACTGATATATATCCGATAGACTATCCGGATGCAGATATTATTATTATGCTTCATTATGCAGGATTCAGGATAAAGGAGATACCTGTAGAAATGACTCCGAATAGAACAGGGAAATCTATGCACAGTGGATTAAAACCAATCTACTATATTTTTAAAATGATACTTTCAATATTTGTTACCCTTCTGAGGGAACCGGTCACTGGTAATGAAATATAGAATTTAGTTATGAATTGAAAAAGGATTTAATAGTAAGATACCCAAAAGTTAGAAGATTAGGACTGAATTTTTAAGAGGAAGCATTATGCCGCTCAGACAGCAGATATTTGCCGTGCTTATAAGTATCAGCATATTTATTATTATAATTGAATTGGTAAGGAAGCGAAAACTCAGGGAGGAATATTCCTGGCTCTGGCTTCTCACAGGTTTATTCCTTTTTATCCTTGCCTTATGGTATGACCTGTTAGTGGCTATAACTCTGCTCATAGGTGCAAGTATACCTACATCAACACTCTTTTTCTTTGGTCTCGTTTTTTTGATACTCATTAACCTTTACTACTCAATTAAGATGTCCACTCTTGCAAATCAGTTGAAGGACATCACCCAGGAATTGGGGATACTGAAGGCAGAAATGAAAAGGCTTCTGATTGGTGAGGAGAATCTATCAAAGGATTCTGATACGGTGGAGAAGAAGATTTAAAATCCACCCGACAAATACTGCGTAGGAGAAGATAAATGAGACAATTATCGTCGCCCATTTCCAGCCCTGCTCCTTTATTATGACAAGAAAATTGGCAAGACAGGGGACAAAGAGGATCATGACTGCTACCCCAATAGTTGTCTGAATGAGGTCAAGCTGATTATTCTTTTGAAGATAAAAGAGACCTGCAGCACCGTAGTCCCTCCTTAAAAAGCCTACAATGAATGCCCATGTAGCCTTATCAGGTAAACCCAGAATCCCTGTCACAACAGGACTTGTTACCCTTTCAATGAACCTTAATAGCCCTACCTTATCAGAGGCAAAAAGGATAAATGTCCCGATAATGAATAATGGTACAGCCTCTTTCAAAAACCACTTTACCCTGTAGTAGGTCTTTCGCAAAATATTTGATAACTTTGGTATCCGTATTGGGGGAAGCTCCATGAAAAAATCTGATGACCTTCCGGGGATAATCTTTGATGACAGATATCCTACTATGATAAGCTGTATGAGGACAGTACATATAACAACTATCAGTGCCCTCTCTGAGATTCCACCCAGCATCCCCATAACCACACCCAATTGAGCAGAACATGGGATCCCGAGGGCAAGGAGCATGGTGGCGATGATCCTCTCTTTCCTTGTCTCAAGAATCCTTACCGTAAAGGTAGCCATTGTATCGCATCCCAGCCCTAATACCATTGGCAGTACAGCCTTTCCGCTTAAGCCAATCTTTTTGAATAGCTTGTTTGACATAACGGTAAGTCGCGGTAAATAACCCGAATCTTCTAATATGCCGAAAAAGATAAAGAAAAAACTCACAATGGGGAGGACTATTGATATGGAATAGGTGAGACCCATGGTGATTATTCCATATTCCCCTACTATTGCCTCACGGACAATCTGAATAGGGAGTACTCTATCTATAAGGGCTGTAATCCATGGGTTTATATATGTACCAAAGATTGTCTCTTCCATAAAATCTACCACCTCTCCGGCACCAAATTCACCAACAAACTTGTACATAAAATAGAGAACAGAGAGGAGTATGGGAATACCCCATAGAGGGTGCATGGAGAGATTTCCAATCTTTGTCCTGAATAATGCCGCCACCCCTCCTTCACTCTTTACGCATTGATTGTATATTTTTTCTACTGTTACCAGCCTCTCTTTTTGGATTACATAACTCAAGGGTTCATTAAAATTTTTTTGGTTTTCTTCTCTAATTGATTTAATCCTGTTTAAATCCAGATCGGGTAATAACATTTTCAGTTTTGCAATCAGGGTTTCATCCCCGGAAAGGAGCATGAGAGATACCCCTCTCTTTGATATTTTTGTCTCCGGAAGCAAATATGAGATTTCCCTTATTGCATTCTCTATCTTCTCATTGAAACTGATAGGGATAGATGGCTTTTGGAAATTATGAATATATCTCTTTAGTTCTGGAAGACCCATCCTCTCGGTAGCTACCATAGGTATTATCTTTATTCCAAGGATATCCCCCAATTTCTTTCTGTCTATATATATTCCCCTTTCTGTAGCCTCGTCATATATATTGAGTACCAGTATAATTGGTATCCCAGCCTCTGCAAGTTGCAGGGTTATAAATAATCCCCTCCTCAGATTTTTTGCGTCAATTACCTGAATGACCCCTCTATGTGCCTTATCAAATAATATATCCCTCGTTATTCGCTCATCTTCAGACATCGGTATGAGGCTGTTTATACCAGGGCTGTCAATTAACACCTCATTGTCATTTCCGGAGAATGGCATTATTCCCTTGCTAATCTCTACCGTGGTGCCTGGATAATTGGATACATCTACATATTTCCCTGTCAGCAGACCGAATATGACACTCTTGCCCACATTCGGATTGCCCAGGAGGACAACAGTAGATGATCCATTGAGGGTCTCTGAGGATTTATGCTGATGATCGTGCATTTGGTCTCCCTTCTAAAATTGATATTGATAACCATTATCACCTAACATAGTAACCTATTTATTCTGCAATGTCAAAATATGTACCCAAATCCCGCTTTAGCAGGATTTGAAATCGCCGATTCATCCTGAAATACTGCAAATTAGATTGACAAACTTTTTAAGTAAATATATTATTCACCCAGAAAAGCAATCTCCTGTACGCCAAGAAGCGTGAATACTCTTGCAGGTGAAAGTCCTGCTCAACCAAAGCCTAACCATCAGGCTGATACCGAGTCTTGCGTCGAAACAGGTAACTGTTAGAGGGGGTTGTTTAAATGGGTTATTTCGCAACTCCCTTATGAATCAAATAAATCTCTTATCATAGGTAAGGGTATATGAAAACAAGCAAACAGATCAAAACTAATAGGGAGTCATCAAAAAAAGGAGAAAGATACTTTCGTGTCCTTATGGAAAATAGCGGAGAGGGTATCGGTCTGCTTGATGTCAATAGAATCATAAACTATGCCAGTCCTTCAAGCAAACGCATCACAGGTTATACCGAGAAAGAGTTGACTGACACCAATGTATTTGAATATATACATCCTGCTGACCTGCAATATATCAAAGATAATTTCAACAATCTTATACAGAAACCAGGTGAAGTTGTAACCATCGTTCATCGTTTTATACATAAAGACGGCTTGTTAAGGTGGTTTGCAAAATGGCAAAAAATATAAATTACGAAGAACATGGAGTTCACGAAGAATCCTGAAACTCAAGGCTTTAGCCCTGAATCAAACTTAAAGGCTTGAGTTGGTGATTTATTCTTTTTCTGATTTATTCGGGGTCAGGGTATTTTTCAACAGATATGTAAATTATTTCACATGGGGTTAAGAGGAATGAGACTTGTATTAATAGGTGCTGGCAAAGGTGGCTCTGCCATCCTTACTACATTGAGTCAGAAGGTTTGAAGCTGGCAGAGAAACTTAAGATACCCCTCACCTCTAATTTTGAAGAGCTTGTTACAAAGGATGGGATTGATCTCATAATAAATGTCACAGGGGCAAGGGGCGTAACTGAGCGTATAAGAAAGCTGATAGGGAATAAGATAGAGATAATGGAGAGTGGAGGAGCCAAATTACTTTGGAATCTTGTGGAAGAGAAGAGAAAGATGGAACTGGAGGCAAGAGATCGCTATTTGGAGCAACAGACCCTGTACAAGATAGGCCTGATGCTATCCTCGTCTGAGCGGAGAGAAGAGGCCTTAGGAATTATAATAGATAGCGCTATCAATTTAAGCAATGCTGCTGCAGGGAGCCTTGCTCTGTTTGAAGAGGTAAGCGGAGAGATGGTTATGGCATATTCAAAAGGCTTCTCCAGTAACTTCTCTAAGATTAAACGCTGGAAATTGCAGACTGGTGGTATGACAAGCTATATTCTCAACAGTAAGACGCCGGTTGTGATACCTGACATCACAAAAACTACATTTAAGATAAACCCGACTGTTGTAAAGGAGGGGATAAAATCATTTATAGCGATCCCCCTTGCTGCCGAAAGTAATATAGTGGGTATCTTATATGTAAACGATTTTAAACCACGCCCATTTAATAAAAATCAAGTATCAATAGTATCTCTCCTTGCTGCCCAGGCTACCTTTGCCATAGTGAATATCCTTCTCTTTGAAAAAACAGAGGCTATGGCAATAACTGACGAACTGACAAAGATATATAATCATCGTTACTTTGTAAAAAGCCTGAACGACGAATTAAAGAGGGCAAACCGCTACCAGATGAATCTATCATTGATCATGATTGATGTGGATTATTTTAAAACATATAACGATAGTCATGGACATCTTATGGGAAATGACATACTAAAAGAAGTTGCCAGGATATTAAAAAATGGTATTAGAGATATTGATATTTTGGCGAGGTATGGAGGAGAGGAGTTTGTCATCATACTTCCCCAAACAGAAAATAAAAATGCGGCGGCTATTGCAGAACGAATCAGAATGGCTGTAGAAGACTTTAAATTCTATAAAGGGGAAACCCAGCCTGCTGGAAAGGTAACCATAAGCCTGGGGATAGCAATGTTTCCAGATGATGGGGGGACTATGGCTGAGCTTATAGATAAAGCAGATAAGTCACTCTATCAGGCAAAAAAGGAAGGAAGGAACAAGGTATGTTTATATAAACATACGAGCAAATAAGGGGCACAAATTGATATGTCAGCAATACCCTTCCAATAATTTCATTCTTATGTTTCTTTGACAATAATATTAGCGATAGCTTTACCCCGCACCCCGTAATAATGCGCCACCCCCCTGCCTGTGCGTGGCAGGCAGACAGGTCAGGAAGGGGTGCGGGGTTTACTTGTCTTTTCTCTCACATCATTTGTGCCATTTTTTTTGAGTATTAAGTTCCTAAGACTTCTTTATGTGTTCCAATCGCAGTAATAATAAAACCAATTTTACCACGAATATAAGTTGCCCTATAGTTCATGGTGATACTGAATGCCCAGTGATCAGTATCTTTTAGTTTTTCGTTTGTTAAACTTGGGTGGGAGGGATTAGTTGTTAATCTTTCAATTTGCTCCCAAAACTTTATTCTGACTTCTTTTGGAAGGTTATTAAGTTTCTTAATTATCGTATCAGGAATAATTATGTTAGTCGCCAAAGTAGTTTTTCGCCTCTTTTACGGACTTAAAAACTTTTACCTTTCCCTTTTCAATATCTTTCATGGATTGTGCAATTTGATTTTGCCATTCCTTGTTCCAAAACCATGCCTGGTTTTTAGGAATTTCTATTATTGGGCGGATTACAATTTCATTCTTCCGTGCAATAACCTCAACTCGTTCTCCAACCTTCAGATGTATCTTATCCCTTACATCTTCGGGTATTGTAACCTGATATTTTTCTCTGACTTTAACAGTGGTCCCCATAAAGCTCTACCTCCTCTAGAGAGTATTACTGTATTACTTTTACTATAATAATATACAATCCTTATTTCCTTGTCAAGCATTTGTAAAACCTACTTCTCCTAACCCTTACATCCGGTCTGCACAGGCAGGCAGAAATAAAATACCGTCCACCCTGCCTGTGCTACGGCAGACAGACTTATAAAATTATTCACCTGTCTGCGTGCATCGCACAGGCAGGGAGATAATCATTCTAAAACTTTATTGCCTTTTTGATTTTTATTCTGATGTAAATTAAGTTGGATGAAATGATAGAAAGATATTCCCTATGGAGACACTATTATTATTTTTAATGCCTTTTTAATGTTAACATTCACGCATTATTTGAGTTTAATTATTATTTACATTAATAGCACTGACTAAACCGGCTTATACACACATAATGAGGCAGTGGCAATATGTTTGCTTTAGGTATAAAAGGAATAAAAGACCCTGAGAGTCTTACCGCATTCTAAGTAATTTCAAAACTACATTATTCTCTAAAATTTTTTCAATACTATCCTTCCATAAATATCAATATTATAGTAAAAATTTCTGCATTTTTTTGTTGA
>JACQQJ010000225.1 GCA_016207035.1 Nitrospinota bacterium
AGCGGGCGTAGCTCAGTTGGTAGAGTGTCAGCTTCCCAAGCTGAATGTCGCGGGTTCGAGTCCCGTCGCCCGCTCCAAAATTCAGAGAATATCGCTCAGTGAAATAACAGAAATTTACCTCTTTGCTGTTCACTGATAATTGATTACTGTTTCTATGTACGCCGACCTGCATATTCATACGACCTGTTCTGATGGTTCTTTTCATCCTGCAATAGTTCTCCATCATGCTGTTAAAAAAGGCCTTCATGCAATCTCTATTACAGACCATGATTCAGTAGAGGGTGTCGCCATTTCAATGAAAGAGGGTGAAAAAAATGCCATTGAAGTTATTCCTGGTGTTGAGATAAGCACAACTGTTGATAGCGGGGAGATGCATCTGCTTGGGTTTTTTATTGATTATACGGATGAGTTTTTTTTAAAAAGCTTAAAAAGGGTGCAGGAGATAAGGATGGACAGAATGTCTGTGATGATTAATAAATTAAAGAGGCTGATGATAAATATTGATTTCAATGAATTCATTCGGTATGCCTCCACCAACTCTATCGGCAGACTCCATTTAGCTAATTATTTAGTTAAGAAAGGGGTTGTGGGGTCCGTATATGAGGCATTTGAGAGATATATTGGTTTTGGAAAACCTGCATATGAAAAAGTTAATGCCCTTAGTCATAGAGAAGGTATAGAGCTTATACTGGGTGCTGGCGGGATCCCTGCCTTAGCACATCCAGGAATTACAAAGAGAGATGACCTTATAGATGAGATGATGAACTGGGGGCTGACTGCCATTGAGGTTTACCATAGCGGACATTCAGATGAAGATACCTATCGCTATTTTCAAATTGCAAAGGAGAAGCAACTCTTAATAACAGGAGGTTCTGACTGTCATGGCGAGAGAAAGGGTAACATCCTTATGGGGAAGATTAAACTTCCTTTTCAATTTGTTGACAAATTGAAGGAAGGTCTGAAAGACAAATTGCATAATTTGGGTTAAACACCGTGAAAATACCTGTTCAAGAGATTTGAGTGTTCATGAAATGATCTTTAATCTGAATGAATTAAAATTTTTTAATATAAATTACCAAAGGATATGCACGGAAATAAGGAATAAGTTAATTCTATTACTGTGTTTAACCTGCCTCTTTCTTATTTCACCCATTGTTACCTATTCTGCACATTTAGAGATTGTGGAGACAGAGAAGACTGCCTTCACCTTAGCAAAGACCCTTTACAGTGAAGGACTGCTCGACCTGTCTGCACAACAGTTTGATCTCTTTGTAAAAAATTACCCTGATAGCCCATTGGCACCTGATGCCTGTTTCTATGGAGCAGAGGCTTTAAAAAGGTCAGGGAGATATAAAGATGCAATAGTAATGTATGGGAAAATTTTAGAAATGTATCCAGATTTTGCAAAGGTAAATGAGACTGTCAAAAAAATATCAGAATGTTCTCAAAATCTTATAATCAACGAAGGGATCGAGGATAACGAGGCGCTCTTTACTATCTTTGAAAAAATATTTGATAGATATAGTGAAAGATTTTATACCACAGGACTTGCCTATTATTACGCCCATCTCCTTTACATAAGGCAGAGATATAATGAATCTCTCAGGATATTTGAAAGGCTTTCATCAAATATACCTGCGGGTATTCCAGCGGATGAACTCTTTTTCACATGGGGGGATTGCTACTATAGGACAGGGGACAACAGGTCAGCACTGGATAAATGGCTGCATGTGGTAAAAAAATATTCAAAATTGAGTTTTGCAGAAAAGTCCCTTTTTAACGCCGGGGTCTTACATTTTATGGAGGGGAATTACAAAGAGTCTAAGGTGAGCTTTGAAAGATTGATAAATGGTTATCCAGGAGGTAATCTGTATCAAAAGGCACTCTATGGAATTGTCTGGTCTTTTTGGAAAGAGGGGATGTATGAAGAATCAGCACAATATCTCAGGATGTATGAAGAGAAAAATAATACAGATGAAAAAAATTTGGTCATTGCCTGGGAATCTTTTTATAAAAAGGATTTTGTTTATGCATATGAGGGCATGAAGAAAATACTTGAGAAAAATAAGGATACAGGATTGAGAGATGCAGCCCTATTGCTTATGGGGAAGAGTGCTGAGGGACAAGGTGATTTAAAAGAGGCATTAAAAATTTATCAGCGATTTATGAAGGAGTTTCCAGAAAACCCTCGTATTTACGATGCCTATAATAGGACAGTGAAGATATATCTGACACTGGGGGATTTAGATTCTGCTGCAAAAATCTTAGAATCCTATACAGAAAAATATGCCTCTTCCCTACCCATTCAGCAAGATTTAAGGCAGGATTCATCTGTGAAAGATTTTAATCAAGAACCTGATTCAGGATTAGATAGTATGCAGATTGCTGACAATTATCAGGAAACGGGAGAGGCTGAGAAGGCAATTGAATTATATAGAGATTTACTTGATAAGGCTTCAGAACCCCTTTTCAAATTATCAATACGAAACAGATTGAGGAAGGTATACTTTGAAAAAGGGATGTATAAAGAATATACAGAGTCATCTATTCAGTTTATTAATTATGAACCCGGGGTGTTAATGCCGGATATTGAAGGTGTCAAACCTGGCAAGAAAAAAGATACAGAACAAGCAATGAGCAAAGATGAAGATCAGCCATTTAAAATTGAATCAGGGGCAATTTCTCTCTATATGACCGCTGATACACTGTTACAATCGGGTTATCCTGAGCAGGCGTATGAAATTTTTAGAAAGATTATTGATAATTATCCTGATGAGAAGGGACTGGACGAAGAGAGGTTGAAAATTGGACTTTTATTTCTTAAAGAGAAAGAGTATGATAGGGCTATTAAGTCCTTTATTCAGACTATACTTGGGACAGGGGATAGTAAATTAAAAGTTGAGGCACATTTCTGGCTAGGGGAATCATTCCAGAATTCAGGAAGGTTGGAGGATGCAGTTTTAGAATATCTTAAAATTCCCTATCTCTATCCAGAAAATGATCTGTGGGCAGGGACAGCCAGGTTCAGGGCAGGGGAGATATTTGAAAGGCAGGGTAAACTGGACGATGCAGTTGTTATGTATCAAAAACTTGCATTAAAATATAAAAATGATAAAAGGGGAAAGTTTGCTGCAAAGAAGATGGAGGAGATAAGAAAATCAAGAGTGAAGAATAAAAAATAACTATCATTTTTCCATCTTCTCGTTTCCCTCAATTTCTTTCATGAGATTTTTTTAATTCATTGCTAAATTTAAGATTTCAGGAGGAATGGATGCGTTTAAGAAAAGAAATGATTGAGTATATTGCCACATCAATTACCAGTGATTTATTGGAAAAGGGCTTTATAGAGATAGATTGCACGCGAGAAAAGATCGTAGACTTAATAAGCGGGATGATAACAGATGATCTTATGTCTGAGGACAAACTCAATGAAGAGGTAAAAGAGTTACTGAAGACCCATGAAGTAGAGTTAGATAAAGGTAATGTGGACTACAGAAGGATGTTTCAGATGATAAAACAGAAATTGGCGAGAGAGAGGGGGATTATATTGTGAGGCTGAGCAGAGAAAAGATAAACCACCTTTCAAAGTTAATTATCACGGGCTTAATAAAAGATGACAGGGTAGAATTTTTTGAAGAGGAGAATACGATAAGATTAGAGATAGTAAGGGTATTAACTGATATACTAAAAATTGACGATGAGATAGATATTGAGGCAAGAAAGATACTATCATCATATTCAAAAAATATCAGGGAGGGGACACCGGAATGGGATGTCCTCTATAATAAACATTACAATGAAGAGGCAAAAAAGAGAAGGGGATTTTAAATAGCAAGTATTGAGAGTAAATGATTTATGAATGTCCAAGTCCCATACCATACCTTAAAATACAAAAATAAGTAGACAAATCTCCATATACTCCCAATCAATTCCACAATAAATATACATTACCCAAATCCCGCTTTAGCGGGATTTAAAATCGCCGATTCATCCTGAAATACTGCGTCTTCGGCAATTTTGCTCCTCAC
>JACQQJ010000203.1 GCA_016207035.1 Nitrospinota bacterium
GGAATAGGTTTCATGGCTTTCTTATAAAAAGTAATTTAATATTTCCTCTGTGTTCTCTGAGAACTCTGTGGCTAAATTTTTATAATTTCCTATACAGCAAGAAAAATATTTTGATATTTTAAAATTCTCTGATAAACTGATAAAAATATGATTGACATACTTGAAGTAAGACAAGATATCCCTGAAGAGATGGTGCTCATTCCAAAAGGTCTGTTTTTAATGGGGAGCACGAAAGAGGATATTGATACCTTATTGGCCTCCAATCAGAATATAGAGATTATCCGATTTGATAATGAAATTCCCCAGAGGGAAGTCTATCTCAGTGACTACCTCATTGATAAATATCCTGTCACCAATGCTCAATATAAGAAATTTATCGAGTCAGGTGGGTATAATCAAGAGGCACTCTGGTCGGAAGCAGGATGGCAGTATATCTCACAGAAAAATCCATTGGAAAATAAAGATTTAGATAGTATTTTAAATGGTGAACCAGATTGCCCGGTAGTAAATGTCTCATGGTATGAGGCAGAGGCATTCTCAAAATGGTCAGGAAAAAGATTACCAACTGAGGCAGAGTGGGAAAAGGCTGCCCGAGGAACTGATGGTAGAATGTATCCGTGGGGCAATACCTTTGATAAGTCATTGTTAAATTGTTCTGAAGCTATGATTAAAAAGACAACACCTGTAACTAAATATCCACAAGGCCAGAGTGTCTATGGATGTTTCGATATGGCAGGAAATGTGTGGGAATGGACCGCTGATTGGTATAATAGTCAATATTACAGCCATGCCCCGGATAGAGACCCGCAGGGACCAACAGTAGGTGAAGAAAACCCATACTTTGGAAGGCCAGAAAATGTAGGTAAGTCAATTTATGAATTCGAATCCTCAGAAGCGAGCAAAATCCTCCTCAGTGCATGTAAAGTGCTACGAGGGGGTTCATGGAATGGAGCAGGCATTATTCATGTCCGCTGTTCAAATCGTGATTATGATGAACCCACTTTCAAAAACGAGACCATCGGCTTCCGATGTGCCAAATCCCTGGAGTAAACCCCGTTACCCCGCTCTGAAGCGTGGTGCATTCTGCGGGAAACGGGGTAAAAATCGTATTTGCGATTTTAATCTTGACAACCTGTTTTTATTTTGATAAAAAAGCTAATATGATGAAACCGGTGGTAAACAAAGTGAACCCATCAAAATTAACATTCATTTTTATTCTTTTCATCGTAATTCATATGAATTTAGTCATACCTGTAAGCAAGGTTTCAAATAATGGTGATGTATGTATCATGGATAATGGTATTCATATGGCTCACCATAGTGACAATCAAAAAGTCCATGACCACAGGGGGTTTGTTCAACATGCCCATTATTCTCACCATTCAGGTCATGAAAAAAGCATTCATGAGTTAAGAATGGATTGTAGTATAGATATGTCATCCTCTGGCATATATTTCCCCGGCGGTGAACATCCCTTTACATATCCTGTAATGTGGACTTCAGATGCTGGCATTTTGAATAGAGAAACTGTTACATTCCCACAAGCTGAAACCTCAGAAGGTTTTATAATCACTCCAGATAATCCTCCAAAGCCTGTTCCTGACCATGATCAGGAATTCATTTCTTAAAAATCTTACTTTTCATACAAAAGATTGTTCGGTAGACCTGAGATGTGTGGTGATAGTGTGGGTCTTGTTTATATACGGCCAGGTTTTTAAATAAGCCAAAGTCCAGCCATACATTATTTTATTCCATTGAAACTCCTGATATTTTTTCATGGTTTGTATTCTTGGAAAAGCCAACCTGTAGCTCTGGCAGATTGAAATGAGGAGGAACCTGTAAATGAAAATTGCAAGATTTATTTTTCTTTTTATTATCCTTTTCCCTCTGATAGCCTTCAGTGAGGAAGATGATATAACAAAAATTGAAGATGTAGTTGTCACCGGCACGAGGGAGGCAGAATCTGCAAAAGAGGTTCCTCAGACAGTCGGTGTTGTAAATGAACAAGTAATAGAGGATGTAAAACCCACCCATCCATCGCAGGTTATGAACAGGGTGCCGGGCGTTTGGATAAGGCAAACAACGGGAGAGGGGCATGTGACAGCAATTCGTCAGCCACTTACTACAAATCCGGTTTATCTCTTTCTTGAGGATGGGATACCAATCCGTTCTACAGGATTCTTTAACCACAATGCCCTTTATGAGATAAATGTGCCGGCAGCAGACAGGATAGAGGTCATGAAGGGACCCGGAACTGCATTATATGGAAGTGATGCAATAGGCGGAGCAATAAATGTCCTGACAAAGTCACCGTCACTTACACCTGAAATAGAAATCACCCCTGAGGCAGGTTCATACGGCTGGTACCGTCTCCTTGCGACAGGGAGCAACACATGGGACAATTTAGGTTTTCGCCTTGATTTAAATGATACTCATACAAACGGGTGGCAGGATGACACAGCATATGACAGACAGGCAGCAACGCTTCGCTCTGATTATACGCCCAATGCAACAACGAGTATAAAGACTGTGATTGCCTATTCCAATATTGAAGGACATGGTGAATCAGCAGGATTATCAAAATCAGATTTTGAGACCCGACCATCATTCAGCTATACAACCTTTAATTTCAGAAAGGTTAAGGCATTCAGACTATCCTTTGATATTGAAAAAGAGGTGTCAGAAGGCAAAGGTCTTATAAGCATTATCCCATATTACAGGACAAATAGGATGGACTTACATCCGGGATGGTGGATATTCAGCATTGGTGGAAATAACTACAGGGGTGTTGATTATACGAACAAGTTTCAATCTTTCGGGCTCCTTGGAAAGTACCGCTATGATTTTGAACCAATGAGGACAAGATTGGTAATGGGTATTGACATTGACTATAGCCCTGGTGATTTTTTTGAGAGAAGGACTATTGTAACGAGGGATACTACAACCCTTAAATATACATCCTATACCTATGATACATCTACTACCAACAACTTTGACTTTGATGCAACTTTTAAAGGGATTTCACCTTATATACATACTGAAGTATCGCCTGTTGAAAAATTGAGATTAACAATAGGCGCCCGTTATGATGATATGTCCTATGACTATAAAACCCGCCTTGCAGAAAACGCAAACAGGCCTGCCTCCACAATAAGGTCATTCAGTCATATAAGCCCAAAGGCAGGATTGACCTATGCATTTACAGAGGACATAAGCGCATTCCTTTCTTATAATCACGGATTTCGTGTGCCGTCATCAGGAGACCTGTTCAGAGGAAGTAACGGCACGGCTTCAACATCAGTAAATCTTCAGCCGATTAAGATTGATAGTTATGAAACCGGCATTAAGACAGGTTTTCTGGACAACAAACTAACCCTTGATGCATCTGTTTATCTGATGAAAAAAAAGGATGATATTGTTTCTTTTTCAGTAACTACCGGTTTAAGCGAAAGACGAAATGCAGCCGAGACTGAACATAAAGGTGTTGAAGTGGCAGTCGGTATAAAACCCATAAAAGAAGCCGGGCTTGATGTAAGTTATTCATATGCACAACATACATACATAGACTACAGGGTTTCATCAACTTTAAGCTTTAGTGGAAAAGAGATACCTGCAGCACCAAGACAGATAGTAGATACACGTCTTTATTATGCCCCATCATTTTTCAATGGCGGCAGAGTTGAATTGGAATGGATAAGGCTTGATGAATATTGGCTTGATGATGCAAATACCGAAAAGTATGCCGGTCATGATTTATTGAATGTGAGGGCATCGTATAAGGCAACTAAATCATGGGAGATATTTGCACGGGCTATAAATGTTACTGATAAACTTTATGCTGAGAGTGCCTCAAAATCATCTGGCAGCGCTGCTCAATATAACCCAGGTATGCCGCAGACATACTATGCAGGATTTACTTACAACTGGGGGAAATAGATTATGAAAAGTTTAAAGTTTAAAGTTCAAAGTTCAAAGTTATTGATATGTATTCCAACTATACTCCTATCGCTATTTACGAATGCAGAATGTATGGCAGAAAATATGTCCTTTGGCAGCCAGGTTATTATAAACCACCCTGACAAGAGGGTATCTCATGCTGCTGCAGTTATGGATGATGATGGCAGGATATATTTAGGCTGGATAAGGGAAGAGAGGGATAAGAATAATATTTATATTGTTACATCTATTGATAATGGGAAAACTTTTGAAGAAAAGGTAAGGGTTAATAGTGATTCAGATATGCCTGCCGGGATAAACCATCCCCCTTCAATGGCAATTGGCACAAAGGGTGAGTTATACATTGCATGGTCTACAGCCCGACCTTATGGTGAATTTTCCACTGATTTGAGATTCAGCCGCTCCTTGGATAACGGGAGGTCATTTGAACCTGCCATTACTGTGAATGACGATAACCTCCCTGTATCCCATAGCTTTGAATCCATGGCAGTTGCCCCTGATGGGACTATCTATGTTGCATGGCTTGATGGGAGGGAAAAGAGAGAAGGGGTATCAACTACATATCTTGCAAGGTCTATTAATGGCGGTAAGACATTTGAAAAGAATGTTTCCATAGATGGAAATTCCTGCCCTTGCTGCCGCACTGCTATAGCAGTTGCATCAGATGGCACGCTCTATGTTTCATGGAGAAAGGTATTTGAAAACAATATGAGAGAGATTGTAGTAGCAAAATCTGCTGACAGGGGGATGCATTTTTCTGAAAGCTATATCGTAGGCAACGATAATTGGGTAATTGCAGGTTGTCCTCACAGGGGACCATCTCTCTCTGTTGATAGAAATGGTATTTTGTATGTTGTCTGGTATACAGAGGGTGGGAAGGGTTTACCTGCGATTTATATTGCAAGTTCAAATAACGGTGGAAAAAGTTTTTCTAAAAAACCCATTCCCTATTCAAATGGTACTTTTCCTGACCATCCTGTATTAGCGTTAAATAAAGATGGTAAACCTATTCTGGCATGGGAAGAGATAACACCTGTTTTAGGGAGGGTTATGTTTCAAAACCCGAGTGAAAAAGAGATTCGTCAGATGAATCAGGGAATGAGGAGGTCCCATGACCCTTTCATATACATAAGTAAAGAAGGTGATGGGCTTATGATATGGTCTCAGGAAGAGATACGCTTTACAAAAACAGTATTCACGCTTTTCCGAATTAAAGCTGAAAGGAGGTAGAAGATGCTTACATCTATTATAAGGGTCTGCATGCTTTCAGTAAGGCTTACAAGGGCTCATCTTCCCAGTTCTTAAAGGATGGTCGGTATCATTTTGACAGGATCGGGAGCAGCCTGTCACATCGTTTTTATGGCAATACTTTTATCAATTGGCTTTGTTTTTCAGAATTTCTGACCCATGTATGAGGGTCAAAATAATCTATGGAGGTGGTGTATATGTGGCAGTTTATTATGATGGGTGGAATCCTGATGTATCCCATAATCTTCTGTTCTGTATTAGCCCTCACTATTATTATGGAGAGGCTCTACCATTTTTACAGGGCAGGTATTGATATAGCTGGATTCAGGATGAGGATAAAGGGACTCATTGAAGATGGAAATATCTTAGAGGCAAGGAGGGTGGCTGATAGTTATCCAGGGCCTGTAGCTAAGGTAACACTCCTTTCTCTAGAGAATAACTACAGGGATAGTATGGATAAGGAAGAGGTTATAACGAGGATGGGTTCGCAGGAGATAAGGAGGCTGGAGAGGAATCTTCGTGGGTTATCCATAATAGGCAATATAGCTCCACTCCTCGGGCTACTCGGGACGGTAACAGGGATGATTCAGGCTTTCATGAAAATAGCTGAACTCGGCGGCAAAGTGGATGTCCCTGTCCTTGCAGGTGGTATATGGGAGGCTATGATAACAACAGGTGCTGGTCTTTCTGTTGCCATACCTGCCATGGTTGCCTATTACCTATTTGAAGGAAAGGTAGACCTTATAGCTGCCAGTATGAAGGATCTGGTCTCTGAGATAGGCGGATTAGTTCGGGTAAAGGAGATAGAGGGCTTTGTTGATGAATCCAGGATGGAGGCAATAAGGGAGGAGAATTATGGTATTTAATAGGACGAAGAGGATGCATTTTCAACTGAACATTGCTCCGCTCATTGATATTGTCTTTCTCCTTCTCATCTTTTTTCTGCTCACCACTAACTTCTTCAACGAAAGGGCGATTAACCTCGCACTTCCTAAGGCAAGCCATGCAGATGAGGGGTTAGGGGAGGACATACTTATATCCCTTGACAGGGATGGCAGGATATTTTTAGGATCAAAAGAGGTAAGTATCTCAAAGCTTCCAACCCTTCTCAAGGAAAGCGTTGATAAATCAACTAAAAAAAGTGTGGTCATAAGGGGTGACAGGGGTGTTGATTTCGGTCTTGCCGTGAGGCTAATGGATATTGCAAAGGGAGCTAATGCAGAGGGGATTGTGGTGGCTACAGAACCAGAGGGGTCAAAATGAACCATTACAGGGACACCTCTATCTTCCTTGTATTCTCTCTATTGTTTCATGCATCATTTATATACCTCTATCCTTTCCAAGCACCAGTATCCCTTCTTAAAAAGGATGAAATGAGGGTTGTGTTCAAGATAAAGGAGTCTGAGCTGGATAAAGTAAGGCCTATTGAGAAGGAGATAAGACTTAAAAAACTTGATAGAGTTGTGGATAAAATGGATATAGGTCTGCACCCGACAAAAACATTTGAAAAAACTCAGGTGGTAAGGAGTGGTGCAGTGGATTTCATCCCGGCAAGACCGGTTGAGAGGAGTGGGGTTGAAGACCTGAAAAATCTCCCTCAAGTGCATAACTCAGAGACAAGTCCTGTCAGGGTAACTGAAAGGACTCAGGTTGCAACTTTAGAGACCTCATCTCTTGAGGTAAAGGCGACTGGGAGAAGGGACACTTTTGAAAGGGCACAGGTGATAAGGCATGGTGCAGTGGATTTCATCCAGGTAAGACCGGTTGAGAGGAGTGGGGTTGAAGACCTGAAAAATCTCCCTCAAGTGCATAATTCAGAGACAAGTCCTGTCCGTGTAACTGAAAGGATTCATGTTGCAACTTTAGAGACCTCATCTATAGAGGCAAAGGGGTCCGGAAGAAGGGACACTTTTGAAAGGGCACAGGTGGTAAGGAGTGATGCAGTGGATTTCATCCCTCAGGGTTACGACTTGCAGGCAAAAACTGATGTCAGATGGTCTTCTGAAGGTGACTCCCCTGTGCAGATAGGGACGATGGAAGACTCTGAGAGGGCAAGGTTCAGGTTTAAGGCGATGGTTCTCGTCAGAATAGAGAAGGCAAAGGTCTATCCAGCAATAGCAAGGAAAATGGGAATGGAAGGGGATGTATTTGCATGTTTCACTATCCTTCCTGATGGAAAGGTGGAGAATATCGAGGTTTTACCCACGACGAGCTGTCACGAATTACTCAAGAGTGCTGCTGTAACAACCATAGAAAAGGCAGCCCCGTACCTTCCTGTCCCTCTAATTTCGAGGAGGGATGAAGGATTAAGGTTTGAGGTAAAAATAGTTTATAAACTCAACTGAATCTTTATGACCCTTTGTGTTGCCACGAAGGATGAGAATTTATTCCATCATCTTAATCTCCTCCTTTCTGGGGAGATGGAGGGTGAGGGGTATTTTCAGAATAACTCAAGGAGGTGTGCATATGAGAGGTTTAATAGTCATCCTTATACTTTCAGTCTTTTTAGCTATTCCACGGCTGCCGGTATATGGAGAATCACCAGCTAAGAGAGATATGAGTAAAGGGGGATCTAGTCTTGTCGGTAAAAGTGAGGTGGATTCGGACTTTGATGGAAGGATTGACCGCTGGATATATTACGACAATGAAGGGAATGTAGCCAAAGCGGAATTTGACAACAATAAGGATGAAAAGCCTGACCACTGGGAATACTATGGGAAGGACAAGAAGTTAGAGAAGTTGGAGAGGGATAATGACTTCAATGGAAAGGTTGACCAGTGGGCATTTTTTGACATAGAAGGAAGACAGGTCAGGAGTGAGTTTGATACCAATGGGGATGGTAAGCCCGACCAGTGGGAATACTATGAAAAGAGCGGCAAGATTGAAAGGTTAGAGATAGACAGTAATTCCGATGGTAAACCTGACCAGTGGGGATACTATAAGGAAGGTAAGCTGATAAAAAATGAGTTTGACGGCAATTTTGATGGGAAGGTGGATAGACGGGAGGTTTACAGGTAAATAGAAGAGGTCAGAGGAGAACAAAATCTCCTCAAGAGGTCAAGTAAAAATGGAGGTTATCCCTCCAAAGGTCCATACCTGTTCCACATTTAATTTCTTCTTTTAACCGAAGGGGCATACAAGATGAGAAAGAGACTTCTCAAATCTGAAAGAGGATAGCAATATGTTCAGTGCAAGCACTTAGTAAAAATTCCCCATTCCCTGCTGTGAATGGGGGGCCTCAGCAGGAGGGAGATTTTACCTCCTCTCACCCTCCTGTCTGGGGTATTTTTATTATGAAAAATATGGTGAACCACGAATAAACAAACCCCTCACCCTCCCCTCTTCTCTGAGGGGAGAAGATCAGGGTGAGGAACGAATTTAATGTACAAGAAATTTCAATGTTGGCTTAACAGGTCTAATATTAATTCATTTGAGTTTGGTGAAAAAGCTGGGAAAGTCCAGATAGTATTTTCTCTAGACAGGTATCCTTTAAATGGGTAACCCAGTTGATTCGGGGAGATCTTTATTAAAGTAAAAAAATATTTTTATTTGTAAGAGGAATATTTTTTATGAAAAATTTGTTTA
>JACQQJ010000210.1 GCA_016207035.1 Nitrospinota bacterium
CCTGTTAATATCAATTTCATTGAGCCTATAAGGACTTGAAACAGATAATACATATCTTCTTTTGAGGAATGTAGATATATTTCATTGAGCCTATAAGGAATTGAAACTAATTTCGACAAAGCAAACCTCGTCTTTCATTTCCTCATTTCATTGAGCCTATAAGGAATTTAAATTTATTCCTTAACTTATGATAAGGACTATTCAGTAAAAAAGTCTGTATCCAATTATCCCGATCAACTCATGAATTGCATAACTACTTTGAGAAAGTGTGTGTGCAGAGGGTATAAAACTTTTAATACCATATTTTGATGAGGAATAGCTATAACCAACTGGTATAGGAATGATGGTATTGGGGGGGAATTTTCTTTGAAAAGAATAAATAGAGCGGGGTATATGTAATGCGGAGGTTACAATACCTATTTTCATTCCCTCTTTTGGAGGGAAGATTTTTGCAAGCTCAATTGCATGCCCCATTGTGTGGAGGGATCTCGGCTCAGTTATGATTTTGTCTGCTGAAACTCCTAATTTTATTGCCAGATTTTTCATAACCTCTGAAGTGCTATTGCTACCTTGCTCATCCCCTGCGCCAGATAGCACTAATATCTTTGCACTACTCTGCTTAAAGATTTCAACTCCGTTAAAAACCCTTGAATAAGTAGCTCCAGAAGCCTCAGGGCTTTTACTGAATTTCCTGGGAGGGGTGACACCACCATTGAGAATTACTACTATATCTAAATTAGCAATAATTTCCTTTGATGGAGGCTGATATTGGCTTTCAAGATAGTAAACAAGACCATTTGAAGCGGGACTGATACTTAATAGATAGAGAACAGATGTACCCAAAACTACTAAATACCACCCTGTCTTAAGCCATAATTGTCTGCGAGAGCCCCAGAGGAGAAAAATACCAGTTATAAGAAGTAATAGTATCCAGGTAGCAGGATTGGAACATGCCCTGAGCATTGCCATTTCAGTGAATTTTAAAATATAAGTTTACTGCAATCAAGTTTTCTATTTTAATCCAGAAAAATGTGTTAAGGAAAAACCACAGGGTTCACAAAGATGAATTTAATAGTAAAAGTCTCAATTCCTTTAAGGGGTGAAATACTACTGCATTTTCATTTCACCCCTTCTATGTTCTCTGTGGATAATGCATAATTTAGGATAATATGTTTTACAAAATTCTTGCAGATATTACTGTCTTTATTCATTTCTTATGGATACTCTTCCTTATTTTTGGTGCACTTCCTGGAGTTAAAAATAATGCTGTAAAAATTTTTCATATCTCTGGTCTTGTTTTTGCCTTCGTCATTCAGATTTTTGATTGGTATTGCCCTTTAACCCATCTTGAGTTCTGGTTGAGGTCAAAATATGACCCTTTTTTAACCTATACAGGCTCATTCATCATTCATTATATGGAAGCAATAGTATATATTGAACTTTCTCGTTATTTAATTCTTATAATTACTATTTTTCTATGTGGGTTCAATGCATGGTTTTATTTTAAAAAGAAGAGATAATTTTCCATTGAAATAAGAAAATTGTTTTTAGAATCACTCTGGTTATTAAAGGAAATAGGGGAAGATAAACTCAGACAAGAATCTGAATCATCAAAGATTATCAAGGTTATAGAAGAGGCAGAGGCAACCTTTATTGATAGTTCTCTTACTGATAGATTTGGAAGAATCGAGAATTGTCTTGATGTGATTAATAAAAGGGCAAAAGGGGTATTTTTATTCATAGAATATATATTGAAAAAACAAAAAACATGCTGGATTCAACTCAGCAGCAGCGTTCGGCTGCACGGACGCTACGCACAAGACGAGCCGATGCTAAAGAGGAATAAACCCAGATGAACAGGGCTGTTTTATATATCGCTATTTCGCTTGATGGTTTCGTTGCAGGACCAAATGACGATATTTCTTGGCTTTTCCGATACAACGATGTGGATTATGGATACAACGAGTTCTTCTCCGGCATCGGCGCGATCATCCAAGGCAGGCGAGCCTACGAAGTTGAGGTAAAACATGGGTGGGAAAACGCCCACCCTTTACCTACCTTTGTTCTGTCGCATCATCTGCCGGAGCGCAAACCTCAACGCGGCAACGTTGTCTTTATCGATGAAGACATTTCAAAAGTACTGAAGAAAGCGAAACAATTGACAAGCAAAGATGTGTGGATTGAAGGTGGTGCGAACGTGGCGCAGCAGTTCCTTGATAGGGAGCTCATTGATGAAATCGTGTTGTCAATTGTTCCGGTGATTCTCGGAGACGGAATCAAGCTGTTTGGGAAAAGTCATAAGACCATTGAATTTTCGCTCCGTGAGGTGAGGCAATTTGACAAGGGGTTGGTTCAGCTCACATATACCCGAGTATGAGAGGCAAATGTTTGCAACGCCGCTGAAGGCGAACGTTCTCGGCGTTCTGCACCCGCTGAGAACGCTGCCGCTGATTTGAATAGCTCAAGCGGGTTGTTCTTTACTGTATATACAACTCGATTGGTTTAATCCAAATGATAAAAATATTCTCGGCGTGCGCTGACGATGAATCCTGATTTCAGAGACTTTCTGAAAAGAATAAAAATTGACATCTCGAGCAAAGAAATAAGAAAAGAAAAATATGATAAAGTATGCAATCAGGATGACCTGGTAAAAATAATCAAAAAGAATGCGTAAGATTCACGGCCTTGGTATTTTTTAATTCGCTAAAGATTTCAATTATGGGTTAAAATGTAATATGAGTCCGACAATTTTAAGAGAAAAAGGCTATAGATTTTATTTCTTCTCACGTGAAGGGTCACGTAGGCACGTTCATGTCATATGTCCTGATGGAGAGGCAAAATATTGGTTAGAACCCGAAATTGAATTAGCAAGAAATCATAAGCTATCGCGGGTTCAATTGAAAGAAATTGAAAACTTAATCGAGGTGCATTATGATGAGTTCAAAAAAGCTTGGGAAAAACATCTCGGCCGTTGAGGTTACGAACATTTCCAGCAATGGCGTATGGCTCTTAACTGGAGACAAAGAATTATTTATGTCCTATGATGACTTTCCATGGTTTAAAGATGCTCCAGTCAAAAAAATTCTTAATGTTGAGGAGCCACATGAGGGACATTTCTACTGGCCGGAACTGGATGTAGATCTCTCTGTTGAGATAATAGAACATCCTGAAAGATTTCCATTAAAAGCGAAATAATACGTAACAAATTGCTCAACACCGATGCTCATTGCGCTCCGCTTCATTCGCACGGGTTAGCATAGTCGTTCTCGACGTGCTGCGCCCGCCGAGAACGCTGCCACTGACTTGAATAGCTCAAGCGGGTTGTTCTTTACAATCTATAGTGTTCGTTATGTCGCCTCGATTGGTGGAAAAGAAATTCGTGAGCCAGCGAACACCGAAAGAGGTGCGAATTTCCTGCCCATCATTCTTGGCATAAAAGAAGCTCATCGCGGGAGCATCAATTCATTAAGATTTTATGACTCTGGTATTAAAAAATATGATGCAACCATGTAGTTCTTTTGATTTTATTAGCGTCCCCAGGGGGATTTGAACCCCCGTTACCGCCGTGAAAGGGCGATGTCCTTGGCCTGGCTAGACGATGGGGACATTAAAAACAGTGATTAGTAATTAGTGATTAGTTATTAGTCATTAGTTGTTAGCAAAAGATCGATAGCTAATAGAACTGTCATTTCTAATTGTTTTTACTGATCACTATTCACTATCCACTCATAACTGTAGTTATTGGTGAGCCGCCCGGGATTCGAACCCGGCACACCCGCCTTAAAAGGGCGGTGCTCTACCAAATGAGCTAGCGGCCCAAAATATTTAACCACGAATTTACAGTGTCCATTCGTGTCTGTTTTTCAAAATAACAAATTCATTTTTTCTTGTCAATTTAAAATTCTTCTACATTGATGCCTAATTCTATTATCTTTGATTCCATACAACTTAATTTCATATTCCAGTGTGATAAAATTGTAGACCCTTGATATGTCCTCTCAAACCCATCTTCTGATTGGGATACTGTCTCTATGGGAAAATACCATATAGAGGCAGGTTCTTCAAATGAAAGGATTATCTGGAAGTGATTCCAGTCATCCCTCATGCCAAAATATCTTGTATTGGAGGTATTACCAATATTTTTTAACACCTTTCCTACCCTGATCAAATTTGAAAGATTGGACATTTCTTTTTTTTTGAATCTTTCCATTATTTTCTTATGCTCAGGATGAAATCCATCAAAGGATATGTAATATCTCAAATCACTATCCCCAGCCAGAAGGGTCAGGTTAAACTCTATGCCAAACCAGATATTTATATCCTTGTCTCCCATATTGGTTATTTCATAAGCAGAAGCTATCCCGCTCTTTTCTTTAGAGAGATGGAATATCTTTGAAATGGATACCGGGATGTGTGAATTACTGTATTTCAGGCTTCCAATCCGTTTCATCTTTAAGTTAACAAGCCCCTTTCTGCTTATAGATACATCCTCAATTTTGTATTGTTTATCAACAAAATCACCGATTTCAGGATAACTGCACATCATGAAATTCTTAATATCTGTCTCCTCTCCGAAAAAATGATCTATAAATGATCTTCGTTGATAGCGGTCATATACAATTATTTCCCCTAATCCATCCTCTTTTACCTTTACAATGTCATGAATCGATTTGGGTGTTGAACCACTACTGTGGCCTCCTGATTCAGCACCCTTTATCTTGTAATGATATGATTCTTCTCTGCGGGTTAAGGTGTTTGACAGGTTGAATCTCTTTGGCCTGTAATCAAACTCAAAGAGGCTCCCGCCATAATCAGGGTCAAAATATGCATTAACTTTGCTATTACTTATCAATACCTCATTCTGAGTATCCTTATCATAATCAATGAGCCTGTATTCAATCCAGTTTTTATTCCTATGTCCCTTTTTATCAGTAATATTTTCTGCTTCAATCAGGTGTTCATATACCGCATGCCTGAGGTAATTTAAATATAATCCACCAAAAAGCCCATGCCAGTATGCACAATTGCACTGCCCACGGTAGAGCTCTCTCAATTCTGGCGGTATTTTTTTTATACCTTGTCCTCTGGTTTTTCTCAGCTTCTCACTCACATACAGCATCTTCTTATGCATGAGATTGCTCTCGTCGTATTTAGTCAAAAAATTATCCCACAGTCCTCCCCGTATAAAAGATTTGTATTTATCCCTTATTCCACGATTTTCAAGGTCATGTAACATCTCTTCAAATCTATGTCCTGCCTCTGTCGGCAGTGCCCACTCCATCATTTCCTCATAGGATGCCATGGGGAGATATATCCTTCCGTTTGGTGAAAATCTCTCAATGTATTCACTGAAAGTTGGCATTTCTATCCAGTCCAGATTATCCTCTATTGATGTAAAAAAGTTCTCAAGCCAGTTTTCTTCGTATACCCATTTGTGGGTGCTTGGCCATACCCCAAATTTTTCTCCATCATCTGCATAGGTAACCCCGTTGATATTATATTCACTCGCTGCCCTTCTGAGATAATCCAGTGTCTCATGGGGTAATTTGAAAGGTATGGAGTATCTTAAAAACTTATCTATCGGGAAGACTGATAAGGTAAATCCATCTTTTTCTGTTACATAATATCCAAACATATCCTTATGTTTCAATCCTGCATAAAAGAAGTGGGTGTCATCAAGAATTGTATATTTCATGCCTACCTTTGATATTATCGTTGGTAATAATGGTCCCCAAATTCTCTCTGCCAGCCAGATACCTTTTGGCGTATAATGAAATTTCTTTTCTATAAATTCTGTCATCATATGTATCTGCCCTATTGCATCATCTTCTGGAAGAGAGGAGAGGATAGGTTCGTAAAACCCGCCACTCAGTACCTCAATCTGGTCTCTCTCAATCATACCTTTTATCTTATCAAAAAAGCGTGGGGCATTCTTTTCAATCCATTCAATGAGTGGACCAGAATAATGAATTGAGATTCGAATTTTTGGATGCCGCTCCAGTATCTCAATAAACGGGAGATAGCATCTTTTAAAAGACTCTTCAAATACCGCATCAAAATTTCCGATAGGCTGATGATTATGGATACCAAATAAAAAATTTATCTTCATAATAAACTGGGGTAAGGTTGTTACGAATCCCCTAATCCCTTATTTTCATGCGCTCCATATGACATTTTCAAAGTTTTCATCGGGGGTCTTAAATGTTATATATTTATGTCTCGGATAGCGGTCTATCTCCAGTTTATCTTTCCTAAATTCAACAAAAAAATTTGCTACATCATTTTTCTCTAAGTTTAAGTCTTTAAAGGAGATAGCTATCTCGACAATATTTTTTATTGCCAGTGTTTCATCAGCCTTTATGAGTGAAAAAGTTAACCCCTCTCTCCTTCTGTATATACTGTATTTTTTCTTTTCCCCTTCCTTAAACTCAAGAGGGAAGACAATTTTAAACTCATCCTTATTAAAAATATGAATATTAACCTCTATGTCTTTTAGAGTATCTTTCTCAAGCCCACTCCTTATATCTAATCTCAAAAAAAGATTATGTAAGTCAAATCCATAAAAGACAGCAGATGCGATTTCTTCTGCATGATACATGGAACCACCAGCTACCTTATCTGTATAGGAACCAGCGCCGAGCCACTCAAAATAGTTCGTAATTATGCCATCTATCATAGGTGAAATAAATTTTACGGGCTCCTCTGGCGGTAATTCTTCCTCTACCTTTATTATAGGAATTTTTAGATAATCAGGAGGTTCTACACCAAGTATCCTGTAAACATTTTCTAAATGTGACCTGAATAGCCTGTCGAATTCTGCATCATTATCGCTGGAAAAATCATCTCCATACCACCAGAACCAATCGCTCCCCTCAGCCATATATATCTCTTCCCATGCAAGCTCTGCATTTTTTTTATTTATACTATTTTCTTTAATCCGTTCAGTAAGAAACCTCCTCGTTTTTTTAATGTAGTCCCATCCTTTATTATCCTCCTCTGCCCCTATCCATATCTTAAAATTGCTATTTATCCATGAGCCTGTAGAGAGATTTTCAATAATCTTGGCTGGTTTATGCTCATCTATATACTCTCCAATTTTCACGGTTTTGAAGCCTTTATCATAAGTTAACTCTTTATAGACAAGGGAAAGAAATCCCCTCCCCCCGTCAGGGTAGTACTCCCATGCATTTTCCCCATCAAGTATAATATTTACAATATGGTCATCATTTGAATCAGCAAGATACTTTTGAATAGACTTTAAATGCCCAATAAAATCATCTTTAGATTGTTCAGGCAGGTTTTTGGAATAGGTAAAGCCTATAAGGTCTGATAATCCCTTGTCCCTGAAAACGATGTTCATCTCAGCATCTTTAAAACGGGCCCTATACGGCTTATATATCATTCTCCCTCTATCATCTTCGGAAATTGAATTCAGTAATATTGCCTCATCTGTTGCAATCCATCGTATACCTGCCTTTTGAAAACAGGGAATCAGCTCAGGGGCAACCGATCCCTCCGATGGCCACATACCGGAAGGTTCTCTCCCGAATGTATCCTTATACAGGGCAACTCCCCTTCTTATTTGTTCTTCTGCATCCTCAGGGTGGTTGAACCTGTCCGGCAGGTTAGCCCATGGCATACATCGGTGTGCCAACTCAGTATCATAAAGGAGGGGAAGTATGGGATGGTAAAAGGGGCTTGTTGTAAGCTCTACCTGTCCTTTATCCTGAAATCTTTTGTAAGCTGGGAGAAGTTCCTTTAATACCCTTATTTGAGTTTCAAGGATATATCTCTTTTCATCCTCTGTGAAGTTCCTCCCCTTTTTTATCAATTCCAGAAGCCCTTTGTCCTTTTCCACAGATTTATAACCGAACCATGTAAGATTGAACAGGGACTGAAGGTCCAGGTACTCTTGTAATGAGAATATCTTCGCAACATGATTAATTTCTTCCTCAGTTAAATGACGCATCCCCCTTTTCTTAAGAAGTTCCCAGTATCTGGTATGTTGCTGTATCATGGTACCCCAGTTGCACATGAAGAAATTATCAAGAATAAACTTCTTTTCATTCAATTCAAGGTCAGCAGCAGATTTTATACTGTGGTCCCAGAAAATATCCTTTGCACTCCCGCTGACATAATCATTTATCTGAACAATAAGGGAAGGGACGAGATTGAATGTCTGATGAATTTCCGGGAATTCTTCTAAAAGAGAAATCATATCAAAGTAACCTTTTATACCATGGAGACGAACCCACGGCATTGTATAGATACCCTTGATGGGGTCCTTATACATAGGCTGGTGCATATGCCAGAAAAAGGCAATGTTTAAAGGTTTCATACTATAGTAGATGATAGGTGGTGTGAACTAGGCGTCTGCTTGCTGCCTACCGCCTTCTTTTTAATATGGTCTCTTTTGGGACCACCACTATTCCTGACTCTGTTACATAAAATCTCTTTTTGTCCTCTTTGATATTGTAACCTATCTCTGTCTCTGGCGGGATATTTACAAACTTATCAATAATCGCCCTTTTTATTCTCGTATGCCTCCCGACATTTACCCCCTCCATGAGAATGGATTCTGTAACATAACTGTAACTGTTTATCCTTACCTGAGGTGATAATATCGAGCGGTTTATCTGGCCACCGCTTATTATACACCCTTCTGAGACCATTGAATCTGTAGAAATACCCACCCTATCTGTTTCCTTATCTGCGAATACAAATTTAGCCGGTGGGTAAGGATGGTAATATGTTCTTATTTGCCATTCCTCATTATATAGATTGAATATTGGAGAGACTGCTACCAGATCCATGCTTGCCTGCCAGTATGCATCAATACTCCCTACATCCATCCAATATCCCTTCTCTGCATCGGTCATTCCTGGAATCTTGTTCCTTGCAAAATTGTAAACAAAGAGCCTATTCTTTTTTTTAATGGAGGGAATTATATCCCTTCCAAAATCGTGTGAGGAGTCGTTGTTTTTTGCATCGGCAGTAACAGCTTCTATTAATGTATCTGTATTAAATATATAATTTCCCATTGATACCAATGCAACTTCAGGATTCTTAGGTATGTGAGAGGGTTTTTTAGGCTTTTCTTCAAATCCTTCAATCCGCCACTCCCTGTCAACCTCTATAACCCCGTATGAACTTGCCTCTTTTATAGGTTTTGGCACAGCAGATAGTGTAAACTCAGCCTTATTTCTCATATGGAAGTTTAACATCTGGCGAATATCCATCTTATAAATGTGATCACCAGCAAATATACAGACATAGTCAGGATTTACATCCTTAATAAGATTGAGATTCTGATAAATGGCATCTGCAGTCCCTTTATACCAATCCCTTCCAGTCCTCATCTGGGCAGGTACCGGGTCAATGTATTGATCAAGTTTTGGAGATAACCTCCATGCGAGGGATAGATGACGGTTCAGGGATTCTGATTTGAACTGGGTAAGGACCTTTATCTGATAAAAACCTGAGTTTACAAAATTACTCAATACAAAATCTATAATTCTGTAGCGACCCCCGAAAGGGACTGCTGGTTTTGCCCTCTCCTTTGTTAGTGGGTAGAGCCTCTTCCCCTCTCCACCTGCCAATATCATTGCTAAAACCCTTTGCATAAAAGTGATCTTTCTGAAAACCAGGATGTGAAGTAAAACAAAAAAAACCAATAACCAAACTAACCATTTCAGATAAATCCCAATAATCAATAACTAAATCTTTAGATCAGAAATCGGTTATCAATCATTGGTTACTGTCTGGTATAGTAATTTGATTATTGGTTTTTTTATTTTTTTCCTATAATTCAAGAGATGCAGGACTGTATCCCCTGCATCTCTGTTTTTTAACCTTACTCCTTTGGCAGTGTAAAGGGAATATACCTTGTGCTCTTACCATCTCTTATTAAGAAGATAACCGAATCACCGCCCTTTAAATTTTCCACTACCTTTTTGTAATCTTCAAGATCTTTTATTTCCTTTCTGTTTATCTCAATTATCACATATCCCCGTCTCACCCCTGCGGCAAAGGCTAGGCTTGTGGGATTAACATCCATTATCACTACCCCTTCAGAAGTATCAAGATCCAATTGCTGGGCAATCTCAGGGGTTATATTCTGGACAGAGAGTCCCAAATCCCCTTCTGCCTTTGTCTCTACCATCTCTTTTTCTTCTTTAAGGGTTCCAATAGTTATCATAAATTTCTTTTTTGAGCCGTCCCTTATAACGATCACCTCTGCTTTTGTTTCCGGTCTTATTACAGCAACCAATCTGGGAAGGTCCTCAACGCTCTTTATTTTTTTACCATCAAATTCAACAATCACATCCCCTCTCTTGAGCCCTACTTTATCAGCAGGACTTCCCTTTACTACATCACCGACAAGTGCCCCCTCTGTCTCGGTAAGATTGAAGGATTTTGCTATTTCAGGTGTAATCTTCTGAATCATCACACCTAACCAGCCTCTCGTAACAACCCCCTTTTCCTTGAGCTCTTTTAAAATAGGTTTTATAACATTAATGGGAATCGCAAATCCAATACCTATATTCCCCTGGGCACCACCGGCAGTAAATATAGCAGTATTTATACCGACTACCTCTCCCTTTGTATTGATAAGGGGACCGCCACTGTTACCAGGATTAATCGAGGCATCAGTCTGAATAAAATCATCATATGGCCCTGCCCCGATAACCCTTCCTTTTGCGCTTACTATACCTGCTGTAACGCTCTGCCCAACGCCGAAGGGGTTACCAATGGCAATGACCCATTCCCCTATCTCCAGTGCATCAGAATCTCCTAATCTGATCACAGGGAGTTCCCCTTTTGCATCTATCTTGATAAGGGCAATATCTGTCTTAGTGTCAGTCCCTATAAGCTTTGCATCATACTCCTTTCCATTTCCAAGGGTGACCTTTATCTTTTCTGCCTTATCAATAACATGATTATTAGTAAGGATATGGCCGGAACTGTCTATAATGAAGCCTGAGCCAAGGCTCTGTCTTGGAATCTCCTGCGGGGGAATCTCACCGAAGAATCTCTCAAAAAAATCCCTGAATGGATCCTCCTCCCCGAAAGGAAGAGGGGAAGGACCCTTGAATCCCTTCCTCCCTGGTCCTGGATGTTTTAACACCTGAGTTGTAAAAATATTGACAACAGCAGGCTTCTCTTCTTTAACAATATCCACAAAGTTATTGCCTGAAGGTACTGATGAGATACTGTGGGCAGTTGCTTTAAAAGGTTCACCAAGCAATTCTTCGGATGGATGACCCCACTTTCTGTCAATATAACCAGAAATATATCTTGCAAAAAGTATACTTGATGTCAAAATAAAGATTGCTAATGCTACCCGTGAAATATTTTTTAAGATTTTATC
>JACQQJ010000205.1 GCA_016207035.1 Nitrospinota bacterium
AAAAGGAGGAGTAAAATGAAATTTTTTAAAAAAGGCTTTATCAATAAAGTTTCTTTTTTATTTTTAGCCCTTTTTCTTTTTACCCTTATCTTTCCTTTGAGTTACAATGCATCCCTGTCAATAAAGAATGCATTTGCTGCTGAAACTCCAGCTGCAACTACTGAAAAGAAAGATGAGGCAAAAAAAGAAGGAGAGAAGAAAGAAGGAGAGAAAAAATCTACCTTTATGGCAGCACCAAAACTTAAAGTTGAAGACTATCCAATTATTCCGGGTATGAGAAGCCGTATTGCGGTATGGATGGTTGCCCAGCTCCATCTCTTCTTTGCTGCCTTTGTTCTTGGTGTCCCTTTATTTGTCCTTGCTATAGAAGGTATAGGATTGGCTACAAAAGATGAGAGATACGATCAAATGGCACATGAGATTATGAAAATCAGTATGACAGCATTCTCTATTACTGCTACACTTGGGGGAATATTGGGATTCATGTTCGTTTCTTTCTATCCTGATTTCTTTAAATACATGGCTAATGTATTCGGAAGGGTCATGATAATCTATGCTATCCTCTTCTTTGGCGAGAGTTTTTGCCTCTATGTATATTATTATGGTTGGGATAAGCTGAATGATGGTTTTTCAAAATGGATACACCTAACCGATGGACTTATGTTAAATGTCTTTGGTATGACCCTGATGGTTCTATCAAATTCATGGACTACATTTATGATGGCACCGTCTGGCGTTGATGATGCCGGTGTTTTTCAGGGGAATATATGGGCTGCGATAAGGGGTCCATTATGGAACCCTGTTAATCTCCATAGAATTATTGCAAATATTGCATATGGGGGTTCAATAGTTGGTGCCTATGCAGCATATAAATTCCTGAGTGCTACTACTGAAGAAGAAAAGGCACATTACGATTGGATGGGGTATACGGCAAATTTTATCGCTATAATAGGATTTTTACCCTTACCCTTTGCTGGTTACTGGCTTATGAAGGAGGTATATGGTTATAGTCAGCAGATGGGCATAACCCTTATGGGTGGCGCATTTGCATGGTTATTTATAATTCAGGCTGTTTTGATAGGGTCACTTTTTCTGAGTGCTAACTATTATCTATGGCTTGGTATGGGCAGGATAAAGGGTTCTGAAAGATACACGCCGGCAATTAAATACCTTGTTGCAGTCATCATAACCTGTTTCCTTGTATGGTTTACACCACACACCCTCGTAATGACATCAAAGGAGATAACACAAATAGGGGGTACACATCATCCCTTGTTAGGGTTTTTTGGCGTTATGTCAGCTAAAAACACTGCGGTTAATACAATGATAGTTACCACCTTTTTAACCTTTATGCTCTATCGCAGAAGCAATAAGGTTGCTACAGTATCATGGGTAAAGCAGGGGAATATCCTTCAGGTTGCAATATTTACTGTTGCCTATATAAATATTATCTTTCTCGGTGTATATGGATACTTAATTCCCGCCAATATTAGAATCGGTTTATCAGTTCCACAGGTTATGACTACACTAAGTGTAATAATACTTAATTCAATAATAGATGGTTTTATGTTTAAAGGTGCAAAGTCTACAGGGCCTATTGAATGGGGGAAGATGCCTGCACGCTCACAATATGTTCTTTTCCTTCTGGCTGTAAGTTTTACCTGGCTCATGGGACTTATGGGTTATGTCCGCTCTGCAGTACGCCAGCACTGGCATGTATACACAGTTTTTAGAGACTATTCAATAGATGCCTATACCCCAACCCTTGGTTTTGCGGCAAGCATTATAACAATAACTGTGTATATTTTTATAGCCCTTGTAGTATTTGTATTCTGGATTGCCAAATTCAGTGAAAAGAAGCATAAGGTAGCAGAGGCTGAAGAAAAACTACACCCATCAATGGTGAGCTCATAAACCATTTTAAACTACTTCAAGTGTTTGAAGGGGGGAGGTAAATGAAAAATTTTATCCGTATTATACTTTTTAGTTTTGTAATGTCACTCGGTTATTGGGGTTTTTCAAACTATGGTATCCCTCAAATTATTCCAGAACTTCCGCCAGTAGAGGAGGAGATAGGGGGGTCAATAACAATGCCCCAATATATAGCCTTAGGTAAGAAGATATTTAACGGAAAGGGGACATGTACCCTCTGCCATAACCCAGTTGGTGGAAGGGCACCCCTTTTGGATGTAGCTGGTAAAGATGGACCTCCAGAGGGTATCAGGGCAGAAGAAAGGATTAAAGACCCTCGATACAAAGGTAAGGCAAAGAATGGAGTAGAGTATATTTATGAATCTGAGACTGACCCATCTGCCTTTGTTGTAGCTGGATATGGAAAGCCAGGGACAAATGATACGGTAAGTCCTATGCCGCAAACAAATAAAGGTTCAATTGGGCTTTCTGACCCAGAGCTATATGCAGTAATAGCTTTTTTGCAGGATGCTGCAGGGGTGAAGGTTACTGTAAACCTTCCAAAAGGTGCTCCCGCAACAGCTGCAGCAGAGGAGCCTGCTAAGGTAACCCCTGCGAAGACCCCTGAAGAGGCATTTACTAAATTTGCCTGTGTGACATGTCATACAATCCCTGGAATTCCAGATGCAACAGGCGAAGTAGGTCCTAATCAGACAGGATTGGCAACAAGGGCAGCAAAAAGGGTTAAAGGGTTGAATGCAGAGCAGTATATAAGGCAGTCAATACTTACACCAAATGCCTATGTTGTGAAAGACTTTGACCCGGATGTTATGCCGCAGGACTTTTCAGAACAAATGACAGTAAAAGAACTGGATATGATAGTTAAATATTTATTGGAGAAAACCGGTTAAAAAGAAAATTTTACAGCGCAAACTGAAAGCCAGTTGTAAAGTTTTAAAAAGGGGAGGTTGATAATGAAGAAGCTAATACAGACAGTTGTAGTAATATTCATATTTTATTTGATTATAAAGCTGGGGGTTCCAGCATTGAGTTCAGCCCTTCATCCAGGGACATGGCCTGTGGTGCCTGCAAACCTCATGAGAATATATATGTTCTTCGTGATTACCGGTACGCTATTGTATATGACATTTAATGAGGAGTCTGCAAAGGAACTTGCTAAACCTATAAAAGAGGTTTATGGAAGTCCGGATAAGGCTGGATTAAGGACAATTGTTATAGTAGTTATCGCCTTTTTTATTGGATATGTTACCTATCAAAATGTTAAACCGAGTTTTGAGGCACCGGTAGAATTACGCTCAATTCACCCTGCCCCTCCCTCTTCGGTAGAGATGTTTGGTAAGTCATGGAATCTGCTAACCCTAAAAAACCCCCTAAGAGATGATAAGGCTAACTTTGATAAGTATGTTAAGGAGGGTGGTATAATTTTTTTCAATAATTGTTTTTACTGCCATGGTGATAAATTAGATGGAAAGGGCCACTATTATAAAGGTATTTTCCCCCTGCCAGCAAACTTTGTTGATGTAGGTACTATTGCACAGCTTCAGGAGTCCTTCCTATTCTGGAGAATTGGAACTGGTGGACCTGGTCTTCCTAAAGAGGGTGCACCATGGATCTCTGCTATGCCTATATGGCAACATCATTTAAGCGGAGAAGACGATATTTGGAAGGTTATTATATTCCTTTATAATTATACAGGGCATGCACCGAGGACTTTTGAATGATAATAAAAAAATTTT
>JACQQJ010000207.1 GCA_016207035.1 Nitrospinota bacterium
AAAATCTTTACATCATTTTTTCTGTTACCAATTTCTCCTTATTTTTTTATCTTATTCTTTTATAAAGAATTCTGATATATTAATAATATACACTCTTACAGATAGAGAGAGGTTTTCTATGCGCAGTGATATCATAAAAAAAGGTATTGAAAGGGCTCCCCACAGGGCGCTCCTCCATGCTACAGGTGTTACGAGAAATACCCTGTCCTTACCTTTTGTTGGTGTTATTTCAAGTTTTACTGATATAGTTCCAGGACACATAGGTTTCAGAGATATTGAGAGGTTTATTGAAAAAGGGATACATAGCGGTGGGGGATATGCCTTCTTTTCATCGGTCCCTGGTATCTGTGATGGTATTGCTATGGGTCATAAGGGTATGCACTATTCATTGCCAAGCAGGGAGCTGATAGCAGATATGATTGAATCTGTTGTGGAGGCACATTCATTCGACGGTATCCTCCTTTTAACAAACTGTGATAAATTTACGCCGGGTATGATTATGGGGGCATGCAGACTCAATATACCTGCCCTTGTAGTTACCGGTGGTCCAATGCTTTCTGGAAGGCATAAGATGAGGAGACTTGCCCTTGTTAAAGATACCTTTGAGGCAGTTGGCAGGTGTCAGGCAGGGGAGATTACCGTTGAGGAGTTAGGGGAACTGGAAATGGAGGCCTGTCCTGGAGCAGGCTCGTGTCAGGGATTATATACGGCAAATACCATGGCATGTATTACAGAGGCACTTGGAATGTCCCTGCCAGGCTGCGGGACTGCCTTAGCAGTAACTGCGAGAAAGAGGAGGATTGCCTTCGAAAGCGGAATCAGGATTGTAGAGCTTATAAAAAATGATATAACACCAAAAAAGATTATAACAAGGGAATCCCTTGAGAATGCTATAAGGGTTGACATGGCATTGGGGGGATCTACAAATAGTATTCTCCATATAAAGGCAATTTCACATGAGGCAGGAGTTCCCTTAGAACTTGAAGAGTTTGACAGAATAAGCATGGATACCCCACAGATCACCAATGTCCAGCCCAATGGTGACGGATTTATGGAAGATGTAGAGTTTGCAGGTGGTATACCTGCGGTTATGAAGAACCTCAGAAGCAAAATAAAAGATGCAACTACAGTCAGCGGAAAGACTACAAAGGAGATCATGGATTCTGCAGAGGTTTTTGATTCCATGGTTATCAGGTCTGCTGATAATCCCTTTAACCCTGAGGGTGGGATTGCAATATTGAGAGGTAATCTGGCACCAGACGGTGCAGTTGTCAAACAGTCTGCAGTGAGCAGGAAGATGATGGTATTTACCGGTTCTGCCAGGGTCTTTAATTCTGAGGATGATGCTATGAAGGCAATAATGGGTAAAAAAATAAAGGAAGGGGATGTAGTTGTTATAAGATACGAGGGACCAAAAGGTGGACCTGGCATGAGGGAGATGCTCTCCCCCACCTCTGCAATCACAGGGATGGGGCTCAAGGAATCGGTGGCGTTAATAACAGATGGCAGATTTTCAGGCGGGACCCAGGGACCATGTATAGGGCATATCTCTCCTGAGGCGATGGAGGGTGGGCCAATTGCCATGATTGAGGAAGGGGATAAAATTTCTATAGATATCCCCGGGAGAAGGATAGACCTGATGGTTGATGAAAAAACTTTAGGTGAGAGAAGAAAAAAATGGATTCCTCTGCCACCGAAAATTACCAAAGGGTATCTTGCGAGGTATGCGAGGATGGTAACCTCGGCAAATACAGGGGCAATAGTGAGATAAAAATCAAACAATGTAATTAGCCAGTTCACAGAGAACACAGAGAAAGACAGGTAGGACACCAGACACCAGTGCACCAGAGCACCAGTAAAAAAACTGGTGACTAATGACTTGGTGACCTTTTCTTTGTGACCTCTGTAACCTCTGTGTCCTCTGTAACTAAAATATACTTTTTTTATGAAAAAAACAGGTGCAGAGATATTTATTGAATGTCTTACAAAAGAGGGTGTTCAAGTAATATTTGGATACCCTGGCGGGGCTGTGCTCCCTCTTTACGACATCCTCTTTAAAACACATATAAGGCATATCCTTGTCAGACATGAGCAGGGAGCTGTTCATGCCGCTGATGGATATGCAAGGGCAACGGGGAAGGTGGGGGTGTGTCTTGTAACCTCAGGTCCTGGTGCCACAAATACAGTTACTGGCATTGCCACTGCGTATATGGACTCAATTCCTATTGTAGTTTTTACAGGACAGGTACCAACTGCTATGATAGGGAATGATGCCTTTCAGGAGGCTGATATTGTTGGAATAACAAGACCCTGCACAAAACACAGTTATCTTGTAAAAGATGCAAATAACCTGGCAACTGTGATAAGAGAGGCATTCTATATAGCCTCCACAGGTAAACCTGGTCCTGTATTAGTGGATATTCCAAAGGATGTTATGACAGCAAGTGCTGCATTTAAATATCCTGAGAAGGTTCATGTAAGGGGCTATCAACCAACCTATGAAGGGCATATTGGACAGATAAAGAAAGTGGCAGATGCAATGGCGATGTCACAGAAACCTCTCTTATTCATTGGTGGTGGAATCATATCATCCAGTGCCAGTAATGAATTGCTGGAATTAAGCGAGGCAACCCATATACCGGTAACAACAACCCTTATGGGACTTGGCGGATTTCCATCAAATCACCCATTATCTCTTGGTATGTGTGGTATGCATGGCACTTACACCTCTAATATGTCGCTGACCAATACAGACCTCATAATTGGGATAGGTGCCAGATTTGATGACAGGGTAACAGGGAAGGTGGATGAATTTGCTGCAGGGGCAAAAGTAATTCATATAGATATAGACCCCACATCCATTGGCAAGAATGTCATTGCCCATATACCAATAGTTGGGGATGCAAAAGATATTTTAAAAAAACTCATCAGTATGATTAAAAAAGAGAAGGTGAATTGGAAAAAGAAACACCATGAGTGGCTTACTCAAATTGAGGAGTGGAAGGGTAAACATCCCATAGCATATAAACAGAGTAAAAAGGTGATAAAGCCCCAGTTTGTTATAGAGCAGATATACGAGGTGACAAAAGGTGATGCAATTATTACAACAGAGGTTGGACAGAACCAGATGTGGACAGCCCAGTACTATAAATTCAAAAAACCAAGGACCCTTATTACATCCGGTGGGCTTGGTACAATGGGTTATGGTTTCCCTGCTGCAATTGGTGCGCAGGTTGCCTTCCCCAATAAAATCATCTTTGATATTGCAGGGGATGGCAGTATACAGATGAATATCCAGGAGCTTGCTACTGCTGTCCAGTATCGCCTGCCAGTGAAGGTGGCAATATTGAATAATTGTTTTTTAGGTATGGTGAGGCAGTGGCAGGAGCTATTTTACGACAGAAGATATTCTTATACATGTTTAGAGAGTCATCCGGATTTTGTGAAACTTGCTGAGGCTTATGGTGCTGTAGGTTTGAGGGCAGAACATCCTGATGATGTAAAAAAGGTATTAAAAGAAGCTATAAAGACCCCTAAACCAGTTCTTATAGACTTTATTGTTGACAGGGAGGAAAATGTATACCCCATGGTTCCAGCAGGTGCACCTATAAGCAAGATGCTGTTAGTATAAAACTAACAACATACATATTACAACACACAACATTAGATTTAAAATGTCAGTGGTCAGTTGTAAGTTATTTGTTGTGAGTTAAGGTTATGAGGCACACAATATCAGTTTTAGTTGAGAATAAATTTGGTGTCCTGTCAAGGATAGCAGGACTATTCAGCGGAAGGGGATTTAACATAGAGAGTCTCTCTGTAGCAGAATCCCTTGACCCAAAGGTCTCCCGTATGACAGTGGTAACACGAGGTGATGACAAGGTAATTGAGCAGGTGACAAAGCAGTTGAATAAGCTCGTGGATGTAATAAAGGTGATTGATCATACTGAAGAGAAGTTCGTAGACAGAGAACTGGCGCTGATAAAAGTGAATGCAGAACCTCAACTGAGAGAAGAGATATTGAGAATCACTGAAATCTTCAGGGGGAAGGTTGTAGATGTTAGCCCCAAGACATATACTGTGGAGGTAACAGGTGATGAGGAGAAGGTGGATGCCTTTATCGAAATGGTAAAGCCTCTTGGTGTGAAGGAGATTGCAAGGACAGGAAGAATCGCCATGTCAAGAGGCTCAAAGGCGCTGACAACATAAAATCAGGGATAAAAAACAATTTGTATTCTCTCCTCTGTTTTTTTCCCAGTCTCCCAAATCAACTGCAAACCCATTTTAGTTCTTCTCTGTTCTGGAAAGAAAAAATCCGTATAGCCTCAATGCCCTGTCAGCCTACCCCATTGTTTCTATGAATCAATGGAAAATAAAAGGACTTAAATATTTATTTCAGGCTTAAAAACGAGGGAGCTTAAAGGTGGCAGGGTAATCTCTAAGGAGCATGGCTTCCACTGCCACGGAATCTGATCTGCCCATCTACCACCTTCATTACCAAGATTACTACCACAATAGATGGAGGCATCGCTATTCAAAATCTCCTTATAAAGGCAGTGTGATGGGACTCCTATTCTATAATTAAATCTGGGGGCAGGGGTAAAGTTAAAGACAAAGACAAGATGATTATCAGGGTCTTTGCCCCGCCTGATGAATGACACAATACTCCTCTCCCAGTCATGGAAATCAATCCACTCAAAGCCAGCATACTCAAAATCAATCTCCCACATGGCAGCCTCTGATTTATAGAGATGATTTAAGTCTTTTACAAATCTCTGTAATTTGGCATGGGATTCGTATTGGAGGAGATGCCAGTCAAGACTCTGATTATGGTTCCACTCGTTCCACTGTCCTATATCTCCGCCCATAAAGAGCAATTTCTTACCAGGCTGTGAATACATATAGCTGAGAAGCAGTCTTAAATTTGCAAATTTCTGCCAGATATCACCAGGCATTTTACCCAGTAAAGAAGCCTTACCGTGAACCACCTCATCATGGGAGAGGACAAGTATAAAATTTTCATGAAAGGCGTATAACATTGCAAAGGTGAGATTGTTGTGATGATATTTTCTAAAGATAGGGTCTTTTGTCATAAAATCAAGGATGTCATGCATCCAGCCCATATTCCATTTAAATGTAAACCCGAGACCACCGAGATATGTAGGACTTGAGACGCCCCCCCATGCTGTGGATTCCTCTGCCATTGTAATAATTCCAGGAAATCTGCCATGAACTATTTCATTCAACCTTTTTAAAAAATCTATTGCCTCTAAATTCTCCCTCCCACCGTAAATATTCGGGACCCATTCACCATGTCTTTTACTGTAATCAAGGTAGAGCATTGATGCCACTGCATCCACCCTTATTCCATCTAAATGATATTTCCTGCACCAGAAAAGGACATTGGAAATAAGAAAGTTCCTTACCTCATGCCTGCCGTAATTGAATATAAGTGTTCCCCAGTCAGGATGCTCCCCTTTTCGGGGATCCTCATGTTCATAGAGGGCAGTCCCATCAAACCTGATGAGACTGTGACCATCTCTGGGAAAATGTGCCGGCACCCAGTCCACTAAAACACCGACATTATTCTGATGACAATAATCTACAAAATACATAAAGTCTTCAGGGGTGCCAAATCTGCTGGTAGGCGCAAAGTATCCTGTTACCTGATAGCCCCACGAGGCATCAAAGGGATGCTCCATAACAGGCATAAGCTCAATATGTGTATAGCCCATATCATTTACATAATCCACTAAAAGGGGTGCAATTTCCTTGTATGTCAGGAATCTATTCCCTTCCTCAACTTTTCCTTCAACCTTGCTCAGGACATGCCTTGCCCATGAACCAAGATGCACCTCATAAATTGCAACTGGCATATTGAGGTGGTTGGTATTTTCACGCCTTGACATCCACTCCCCGTCATTCCACTTGTATTTATTTATATCCCAGACTATAGATGCACTTTTTGGTCTTACTTCAGAATAAAAGGCATAGGGGTCGGCCTTTACAAGGAGGTGATTTGCCTGAGTCTTTATCTCAAATTTATAAATCTCCCCTTCTCTTATACCTGGAATAAAAAGTTCCCATATCCCTGAACTTCCCAGTATCCTCATGGGATGCCTGCGCCCATCCCACTTATTAAAGTCACCGATAATACTCACCCTCTTTGCATTTGGTGCCCAGACTGCAAAGTGGACACCCTTTATGCCATTCACATCTATCAGATGGGCACCGAGTTTCTCATAAATTAAGAAATGATTGCCTTCATTGAATAAATGACGGTCAATGTCACCAATAATTGGAAGAAATGAGTAAGGGTCATGAAACTTTAATAGATTCCCATCACGGGTTTTTATTATAAAATAGTAAGAAAAGATTTCCCTATTCTGAATGAACAACTCAAAAAAACCGTCAGGATGGATAAGAGAGAGGGGATGGACATTATTTGGGTCTTGAGAGTCTACAACTGATGCCTCAACTGCCTCTGGCAGAAATGCCCTGATGCTGACCCCCCTTTCCCCATCTACCTGAACTGGGTGTATACCAAGTATGGAAAAGGGGTCATGATGGTCTGCATGTATAATCTTTTCTATTTCTCTCTGTTCAGCTATTATTTCCATATTTTATAATTGTCTTTTTAAATTGCTCTAAATATATCATTAATATTGATATAGCCGATGGGGTAACACCTGATATTCGCGAAGCCTGACCAAGGGATAACGGTTTTACCTTTGATAGCTTTTCCTTTACCTCTGTAGATAGTCCAGGAATACTCTTAAAATCTAATCCATGGGGAATCCTCTTTTCCTCTAATCTCTTAAATCTTTCCACACATGCAAGCTCTCTCTGTATATAACCTTCATACTTTACCTGTATCTCCACCTGTTCTGCTATCTCTGAAAAACCCCCCTTTTCCAAAGGAGGGGAGGGTGGATTGTTTAAATCCCCATTCATGAATTGAATCAGGTCTTTGTATTTCACCTCTGGTCTCCGCAAAAGTTCTATTAAAGATACAGGTTCATTTATTATATGTGTTCCAATAGCTTTCAGCTTTTTATTCACCACTTCCGTAGATTTTAGTATGCCTCTTTTCAGCTTCTCAATAGTATCTTTAATCCCCTCCCTCTTTTTTATAAGTCTATGAAATTCCTCCTCTTTAACAAGTCCAATTTTGTAACCCTTTTCCCTTAATCTTAAATCTGCATTATCCTGTCTTAACAGCAGACGATATTCTGCCCTGGAGGTAAACATTCTATATGGCTCCTCAGTTCCTTTTGTTACCAGGTCATCAATCATAACACCAATATATGCCTCAGACCTATCAAGTATTACAGGTTCCATCCCCTTAATTGAAAGAGATGCATTTATACCTGCCATCAAACCCTGGGCTGCTGCCTCTTCATAACCCGATGTCCCGTTTATCTGACCCGCATGGTAGAGGTTTTTTATCAGTTTTGTCTCCAGTGTAGGCATGAGCTGGGTCGGTAGAACAAAGTCATATTCAATTGCATACCCAGGCCTCATAATCTCAACATTCTCAAGCCCTTCAATAGTCCTTAAAAATTTTATCTGGACATCTATCGGAAGACTTGTAGAGACACCATTTGCGTAATATTCTTTTGTTTCATACCCTTCAGGTTCAAGAAAGACCTGATGTCTGTCTTTATCAGGAAACCTCTTTACCTTATCCTCTATGGAAGGGCAGTATCGTGGACCTATCCCCTTTATTACTCCGCAATACAGGGGAGACCTGTCCAGATTTTCTCTTATTATCTTATGGGTCTCTTCATTTGTATAGGTGAGATAACACGATATCTGTTTTTGGATTATTCTTTCTGTGGAATATGAAAAAGGTTTTGGCTCATAATCACCCTTCTGTTCTGTCAGTTTTGAAAAATTGATGGTCTTTGCATCAAGTCTCGGTGGTGTGCCTGTCTTTAATCTCCCGATCATAAACCCTAAATCCCTCAAATCATCAGATAATCTCTCGGCAGGAAACTCCCCTGCCCTTCCAGCAGGGAAGTTAACCAATCCAATATGAATAAGCCCTTTTAAAAATGTCCCTGTAGTTAATATTACTGCCTTTGATCTGTAGGATATGCCGGTATTTATTGAAATACCAACTACCCTTCCATTTTCAATCAATATCTTATCTACAATACCCTGTTTTATATCGAGTCTCTTTTCTCTTTCCAGAGTAGACTTCATCGCCAGCCTGTACAATTGCTTATCAGCCTGTGCCCTACATGCCTGAACAGCAGGGCCTTTACTTGTATTAAGCACACGGAACTGAATCCCTGTTTTGTCAATGCATTTTGCCATTTCTCCACCGAGTGCATCAATCTCCCTTACAAGGTGTCCCTTGGCAATTCCACCAATAGCTGGATTACATGACATAAGGGCAATACTGTCAAGGTTCATAGTAATAATAAGGGTCTCACAGCCCATGCGGCTTGATGCAAGAGCAGCCTCACACCCCGCATGACCTGCACCAACTACGATCACATCATATTCTTTTGGATAGGTATACATTTATATCTTTTTCCATCCCACAATAGCAGTTATAGATTTCTCTGGTATCATGACACATCTTTCAGTAAGAGTAACGCCTATAGGTGATGGATTTAATGTTTTTAAAATAGCCTTCTGGTCTGATAGATTCCAGTCTCCGTAACCGGGACTAAACCTCCTTACAGTTTTAAACCCCTCTCCTTCTGCCTCTTTTATTATCATTTGATTCACATATTCTGCAACCTCCTCTGCTGCTGCGGAACCGATTCCGTTCATTATAAATGCCCTCGTCTGTTCCCCTTCAGCAAAATAGTCTTTAACCCTCTCCTCCAATTTCGAGCCCACAGTGCAAATGAAGAGAGATGCCTTTGTACACCCTGATAGATTCTTTGCAAGATACCGCGTTTTAAAATAAAGGGAATCGCAATCTGTTATAATCTCATTTTCGGTTACAGATGTCAGACTAAAATTAATCACAATTGCCTGAGGATTGATAAGCCCTTCAGCCCTTTCAATCTCCTCTCTAACCATCTTCTCCATCAGAGGTGTGAGAACTGATGAAACCTGCTTAAACCCCAGTTCCTTCAAGACCTGATTAAAGTCAATAGTGATTTTTATACCTTTGATAATCATTTTTTATCTATACCTATAAATGTCCTTACGACGCCTCACCCTAAAAATTTGTGAATCATTAATTATATCACATGCTCAGGGGCAGAGGTGATTGCATCGGTGGCTTTTAGTTTGATTTTAAATAATAATTTTTATTGACACAATAATTATTTATGAATATAATGCTGTTCAATAAATGAACAATAATAACAGACTTAAATAATATATGGAAAAAGATGGACAGAGGACATTTCAGCTCTTAACTGAAATAGAAAAAAATAATCAAATAAGTCAAAGGGCACTTTCATTAAAACTGGGTATCGCCCTTGGCCTTACCAATTCTATAATGAAGAGATGTGTGAGAAAAGGTTATATCAAAATTACTACCATTCCAAAGAGCAGAATAAAATATCTAATTACCCCGAAAGGGTTTTCTGAGAAAGCCCGATTAACATATCATTATTTACAATATACCATACAATTTTATCGTGATGCACGAGAGAGGATAAGGGGGTCTTTTAAGGCAATAAGCGGGGATGGTATACGGGATGTGATTTTTTATGGGGCTGGAGAAGTGGCAGAAATATCATTCATATCCCTTGCAGAGACGAATTTAAGACTGGTCGCCGTCATTGATGATTATAAGAAGGGTGGAATTTTTTTTGGAATGCCCATTTATGGAAGAGAGAAGCTCAATGAAATAAATTATGATCTGGTTATAATAACATCATTTAGATTTGCCGATACAATTTATATGATTTTAAGAGATATAAGAAAAGTGCCTCTGAAAAAAATATTTTTATTAAATGATGGTTTTAAGTGATAGCAAAAATCTGCGATCAGGTAATCTTTTATTCTTTGCTCTTTCTTGTAATCCGTGCCTCTTTTAGGTGTTGGAATAGAGTATAAAGTTAAGTTGCCCTGACTGTATCCCTGCATTAAGGTGAGAGGTAAAGGTATATGTCACTAAACTGGTATGCAGTTCGAACGCGCAGCCATCATGAACAAAAGGTTCATGATATTTTGATGGGTAAATCATTTAATGTTTTTTATCCGACTATTGATGCCTGGAGCAGGAGGAAGGACAGGAAAAAAAGGGTAAAAAGACCTCTCTTTTCTGGATACTTATTTGTTGAATGTGAGCTTGATAATTATGCATGGCTTGAAATAAAAAAGACTCATGGTGTCGTAAATCTTGTAGGGTTTTCAGATAGACCTGAGCCGATTCCGTCTGAACAAATCCACTCAATCCAGACTATTTTAAATGCAGGAATAATTCCACGCCCCCACCCTTATCTGAATGAAGGAGATAAGGTTATTGTTATAGAAGGGCCATTAAAAGGGGCAATAGGTATATACAATAGATTTGACCATGTAAGAGGAAAGCTCATTGTATCGTTGGATTTATTAGGCCGTTCTGTAGAGGTAGAGATTGAAAGTTGGGCAGTTGAGCAATTTTAAACAATTGACGATTGACAATTGACTAATTAAGAAGTTTTTTTTCAATAGTCATTTTTCAATCATCATTCGCCATTCGACAAGATAGGTTCTCTGTAACCGACAGGGCGGAGCAGTGTCTAATAAAAAAAACGTCATATTACAATACAAATGTATATGATACACATTCTCAGCATTCTCTATTTTATTAGACAGTATAATGTTTTTTAAAATGCATTTAAGGTTTAGATTAAAAAATTATTCTAAAAATCCCGTAGGTATGATTTTCTCATGTATAAGATACCAATAGTAAACCTAAAGAAACAAATATCACCTATTCGGGCTGAGATTGATACAGCTATTAAAAAAATTATTGATAACGCTGACTTTGTTTTTGGGAAAGAGATTGATAATTTTGAAGGGGAGGTTGCAAAATATTGTAATGTAAAATATGCAGTTGGTGTATCGAATGGCACTGATGCTATAAGATTAGCCTTAGTTTCTGTCGGCATTCAATATGGTGATGGTGTGATATGCCCTGCGTTTACTTATTATGCTACGGCTGGGGCAATAGCCAGTATAGGTGCAATACCTGTTTTTGTAGATATTGAACCTAACACATATAATATTTCGATTGCGAATATAGAGAAAATCCTTAAACAAAAAAAAGACAAAAAGATTAAGGCAATTATCCCTGTCCATCTTTATGGACAGTGTGCTGATATGGATAGTATCATAAGAATTTCAAAAAAATACAGCTTAAAAATTATTGAAGATGCTGCACAGGCTTTTGGGGCAGAGTATAAAGGTAAAAAGGCTGGAACAATAGGTGATTGTGGTGCAGTAAGTTTTTTCCCTGGTAAAAACCTTGGTGCCTTTGGTGATGCAGGAATTGTTTTAACCAACAGCAAAATTATATATGAAAAACTCAAGATTTTAAGGAATCAGGGGAACAGGAAGAAATATAATCATTTGCTGTTAGGATACAATAACCGTTTGGATACTATTCAGGCAGCAGTGCTTAATGTAAAACTGAAATACTTACCTTCATGGAATAAAAAAAGGCAAGAGAATGCAGAATATTTTAACGAAAAACTTAAAGATGAAGAAGTTAAAACTCCGTTCGTTCCAAACTACACCACACATATTTACCATCAGTATGTGCTCCGTTTAAATTATCCAAGCAAAAAATTAGTTGAGCATTTAAACAGTAAAGGTATTGATTCACGTGTATATTATCCTAAGCCATTGCATCTTCAGAAATGTTTTCAATATCGGGGTTATAAAAAAGGCGATTTTCAAGAATCTGAAAAAGCATCGATTCAGACACTGGCTATACCAGTCCATCCAGAACTTATTAAAAAAGAAATGGATTATATCATTTCTTCTATTAAGGATTTTTTAAGTTAATAATTTTGCTAAACTACAGTAATTAAACTATGAAATTATCAGTCGTTATCCCGGTTTATAATGAAGTCAAATACATTGAAGATGTTATCAAAAAGGTTAAGGATGTTAATATAGAAAAGGAAATTGTTGTTGTTGATGACTTTTCTACAGACGGGACAAGAGAGATATTAAAAGGACTTCAGGAAGATGGAGTAAAGGTTTTTTTTCATGAAAAAAATAAGGGTAAGGGGGCTGCACTGAGGACAGGTTTTAAGTATACTGCAGGAGAAGTAATAATTATTCAAGATGCAGATTTGGAATATGACCCACAGGATTATATAAAACTAATGGAACCGATCAATAGCGGAATTGCAGAGGTAGTATATGGCTCAAGGTTTTTAGAAAGAAGATATACCCCTGATTATAAAAATCTTTTTTATTTATTTCATTTTATTGGGAATAAAATTCTCAGTTTTTTAGTAAGTATATTATATTTTACTAAAATAACAGATATGGAAACATGTTATAAAGTTATGAAGAGGGATGTATTGGATAATATGAATTTAACTGCAACTGGTTTTGAAATTGAACCTGAAATAACTGTAAAAATATTGAGAAGGGGTTTTAAAATTTATGAGGTGCCAATTAACTATGTTCCAAGAGATTATAGAGAAGGTAAGAAGATCTCTTGGCGGGACGGAATAAATGCCATTTATGTTCTATTTAAATACAGATTTAAAAAATAACCTGCTTATGAGTGAAGTATTACTATTTTCAATGCTTTATGGTAAGAGTTACGGGATAATTGGTATTGAAGACCTTAATTTTGGGGCCCCACCTGTAGGATTATAGGAACGGCAATAAATAAAATTACAATAAAGTCCCCCTTAGTAAAGGGGGCTATAAGGGGGT
>JACQQJ010000206.1 GCA_016207035.1 Nitrospinota bacterium
CCACCACGCCGATCAGATCCCACCCCGGCGTGAAGGGCAGCGGGGGCGTCTCGGGATGAACGCCCTCGCGCATCAGTAGGTCGGGCAAGGAAACACCCGCGGCCAGCACTCTCACCCGCACTTCACCGTCCTTCGGCTCGGGGCACTCTTCTTCAACTACCCGAAGTTCATCGGGCCCGCCGTAGTGAGTGACGACGATGCGCGTGTGTTTCATAGACCTCTTCCTCCATAGATGCTAGCACTGTCTTTTATGTTTATTCAACATTATGATGGATTATAAAAATTAAAGGATAGGTAGTCAAGAAAAAATAATTATAAAACCATTGAAAAATAGAGAGGAAATGCAATATAATAGTGCTTTAATAATTATTATATTGCTGAAATGTAGTATTAGTTATGTTAGAGTCCTTTTAACAATTTCTGTTAACATAAGGTAAGATAAATGAGAAATATCTCCCGTTTTATTTGAAGTGGCTCACAGAAGGTTTTCGTTTCCTTGATATTCCATTCTTTTGTAAGCCATAAAGAACCTAAAAATCTTAAAGAGAGAGACCTTCAGGATTTTCTGAGTTTTCTCGTTGTTGAGACAAGAGTGTCATCAGCCACACAGAATTAGTCGTTCGATGCCATAGTAATCTCCAAACCACTATGATTTATACCCATGTTGCTACTAAAAATATACTTGGTGTTAGAAGTCCTCTGGATAAAATTTAAGGTTTTTTATTTTAAACGGAACAGGAATAAAAAAGTTGTTACAAAAGGGAAAAAAGTATATAATACCTGTCAAAATGAATCCCCTCGCAGCAAGCTGCGGGGTATCCTAAAATATCCCCTCCCTTGAGGGGAGGGGACTAATAGGAGGGTGAATAGAAGAACATCTTATACCCCTCACCCTAACCCTCTCCCGCAAGGGGAGAGGGAAACATAAGGTAAGCTTGTAGCAAGCTACAGGGAATTCTCAAGTTAAAAAGGGTTTTTCGTCAAATAGATATAGGTGCGATTTAAAGGGTAGATAGTTAATGAAGGATAAATATACAGTTGCAGTTGTAGGTGCAACAGGGGCAGTGGGGAATGAGATGGTATCCATTTTAGAGGAGAGAAACTTTCCTGTAGATGATTTAAGGTTATTTGCCTCTGAGAGGTCTGAGGGGAATTATATAGAATTTAAAGGGAAGAATAGGAGGGTAAATAAAGTAACAAAAGACTCATTTCATGGTATAGATATTGCTTTATTCTCTGCTGGTGCAGCAAGGAGCATTGAGTTTGCCCCTGAGGCTGTTAAATCAGGGGCAGTGGTGGTTGATAACAGCAGTGCCTTCAGGATGGAGCCAGATATTCCCCTAATTGTTCCAGAGGTAAATCGGCATGCCATTAAAAAGAATAATGGCATTATTGCAAACCCAAACTGCTCTACCATTCAAATGGTAGTAGCTTTAAAGCCTATCCATGATGCCGTGGGAATAAAAAGGATTGTGGTATCTACCTATCAAGCTGTATCCGGCACTGGTAAGAAGGCAATACATGAATTAGCACAGCAAACAAGGGACTTGCTGAGTCTCAAAGAGATTACAGTGAGTATTTATCCGCACCAGATAGCCTTCAACTGCATCCCCCACATAGATGCCTTTCTCGAAAATGATTATACAAAAGAAGAGATGAAGATGGTTCATGAGACAAAGAAGATAATGGAGGATGATTCCATCAGGGTATCTGCTACAACGGTAAGGGTTCCTGTATTTCATTGTCATTCCGAATCTGTAAATATTGAGACCTCTAAAAAAATAACAGCCCATGAGGTAAGGGCTCTCCTCTCAAGGGCCCCTGGGGTTAAAGTGATAGATGACCCAAAAAATTTCAGTTATCCCCTTTCAATTAATTCTGCAGGTAGGGATGAGGTTTTTGTTGGAAGGATAAGGGAGGACGAGTCTATAGACAATGGTATAAATATGTGGATAGTCTCTGACAACCTGAGAAAGGGTGCAGCCCTTAACGCTATCCAGATTGCAGAGATTTTAGTAAAGGAAAACCTAATTTAACCACCCCTTCTTCCCCTCCTTTGTGAGGAGGGGAGAGGTGAGGTGGAGGGAGGGTTATTATGGCAGAAAATATTAATACGAAGGATGCAGGGGTTCAAATTTCAGCAAAAGACATAGCTGAATTTAAAGAGCTTATAAAAGAGGCATCTGCAGAGAGAAGGACAATTCAGATGCTTGTTGAGTATATTGAGAAAAATAAAGATATTATATCGCATCACGGAATAGCCCTGAAAAACATTGAAGAAAACATGAAGATTATAAATAAGTTCATTGAGAAGATAGACCAGAGGACAGAGGATGTCAGAAATCTTGAAATAAGGATTAAAGAATCCCAGAGGTCTACTACAGAAGTTGATTCAACGGTTCACACGGTAAAGAGGGATATGGATAATATAAATCTCCTTGCAGAGAGAATAAATACTAAGATTAAGTCATTATCACAACAGAGGGTTCTGGTAGAAAAGGCAAATGAGGAGGCAGGGAGACTCAATGTCCTTATATGGGATATGGAGTCAAAGATGAAAAAGCTCTCTGATGAAAATAAACTGGTCAAGAAATCAGAAAAGAATATCATCAGACTTGAGGATATGTTTGAAAAGACCTCATCGAGGATGGAGGAAATACATAACTTTAAAAATCTGATGGGGGGCGCTGAAGACAAGATAGCGCAGATTAAAGAACTCAATAAAGAACTCGATTCAAAGGTATCAAAACTTTTAAAAGAAAAAGAGGTTATTGACACATTCAGCCATGATGCAGGAAGGCTTAAGGTAATGCTTGAAAATATGCAGAGGGATACTGACATTCTGCTTAAGCAGAACATTGCTGTCGGTGAAATGAGGAAAGAGATAGAAAGTATCACACGGGATATAAATAGTATAAAGATAGAGACAAAAAATATTTCCCTCAAAGAAGATATGATAAAAAAGGTTAGTAACAGACTGAAAACACTCGATGCATTGAATACAGAGGTTGAGACAAATATAGCAAGGGTAAAAGAGGACAGGGAGATAGTTGCATCAACAGAGGAGAAAATAAACCGTCTCAATACTTTTTTGATTGACAATATTGGGAACAAGATGAAGTTACTAAAAGATGAGATGACTACAATTGACCGCGCAAAAGAAAAGATGGATCAATTTAATAAGTCGATAGAAGAAACTGAGAAGAGGTGTGATAAATTTTATAACGATATCAAGATTGCTGATGAAGTTGAGGAAAAATTAAAAAAGATAAGCGGGCTTTATGAAATATCAAGGACCCAGCTCGATGACCTGGCAAAAAAGAGATTATTAGTGGATCAGGTAGAGAAGAAGGTCAATGACCTATCTTCTACGATCATCAGCCTTGATGTAAAGATGGAGAGTCAGCTGCAGAGAAAGTCACTTATAGAAAAACTGGAAAAGAAGTTAGATGGTTTGGATTACTTTATTGAAGATGCAAATTTGAAGGCAGATAAGATTTCAAAAAAGATTGAATTCCTCGAGAGCGTAGATAAGAAGATGGAGGAATTAAAGGAGTTAACAAGGTTAGTAGAAGAAAAGATACTGGATACTACAAAAGAAAAAACAGCTATTGATGCCCAGGAAAAGAGAATAAATAACCTTACTTCTAAATTAAGTATTCTGGAAGACGGTGTCTCAGTTAAACTGAGGGAACTCAATGAAGGGAAGGATGAGATGGACAGGATAATGAAGACAAAAGATAATCTTGCCATCCTTGTTGATGACATGGACAAGAGGCTTTCAGATATAAACAAAAGGGCTGATGATGTTAAGAAGACAGAAGATAAATTATCACAGCTTGCCTCTTCTCTGTCTGATATAGAAAAAAGGATGCTCATAATCAAAGAAGAAGAGGATTTTATTATAGAGGCGGAGAAAAGAATAAATTATCTCTCATCTCTATCTGAAAATATAGATACAAAAATATCAAAGATATTGGAAGAGGAAAATCTGGTCAAGAGGACTC
>JACQQJ010000208.1 GCA_016207035.1 Nitrospinota bacterium
AAATCCTGCGCTACCCCATGTCCACTGTAGATTCCAGCTGGTATCGCTACTTTCCATCTTTGCGGTATAACCATCTGAAGCAGATGTATCGCTTTCTCTTACTGCATTATTGTACAAATTGAATTGAGAGTCTTGACCAGTAGTATGAGTAGTTTCTACTCGCCGAAAAGGTGAATCTGCAATAAAGGTCTGGACATCTCCATTATCATAAATCTTGACGTTGCTGCCATCAAACCAGAATTTATCTACATAGATATAGGGGGTATTTAGGTTACCTGTTTTTGCAATATAAACATACTGGTCCTTGTCCGGTATAAAAGTACCTATCTTTATATTTTTATAGACCAAGTCCTGCATGCTATTAGCACCTACAATACCTTGTATAACTTGTGATTGGGAACTCTCATCCCAGACCCCATAGCTAAAGGCATTGCCTGATGAGTTGTTTTTATCAACCTTTATTCTGACATACAGGTCATAATTTTGACCTGTAACAAATCCCGCGTCACCCCACTGCCACTTGGTATCCCAACTGGTATTCCAAGTAGTATCATTGCACATCCTGATAGCCTTACCATCTGAGGCGTCTGCATCATCTACTCTCACTGTAGGAGTAGCACCTGAACTAATAATCCAAAAACCATTATCCTGCATTGTTGGAGGTACTGTTACCTCACTACCCCCGCCTGATATTGAGGCTATATTAGTAGTGATGTTTAAATCTACTAATTCTGCCGACATAGTATTCATATTGCCAGAGATGGTTGTTATTTCAGTGTATTCGTCTGATTCTGATGGGTTTTCAAGTCCCGCCCAGGAATCCTGACCATTATGCCACGGAAACCATAATAATCCCTTTGCCCCATGCGCCAATGCCAGCCAACTCATTGCCCTTATTTCAGTCACTGTAGGTCTGCTTTGCGCATTATCATAGGTGCTATCCTGTGTCTGTAACATTATCCATAAAGGAGTATCATCTAAAGTATGTATATACCCTCTCGCACGGTCAATATAGTCAATCATCTCCTCATATCGCTGGTACATATTCGTAAAATTGCCTTGCAAACCACCTGCCTCACAAGGATATACATCAATAAACATAACATCACGAGGCAACATAGCAGCATAACAATCAGCCATCTGCTGTTGTCCGATAAGAATGGCTGTGCCAGGATGAACAGGGTCTTCTTCAAACAATGTTTGTTGTAACTTACCTAAGTTGCTCGCATCAGCACTGGTAGGTTCATCCCATATGTAGTATCCTAATAATGAAGAAGCACCAGTGTTAATATGGTTCAATATCTCACTCTGAACTTCGCTGTGGAGTGATGCATGATCAGACCAAGAAGTAATGCAATAACAACAAGGAAGACAATTGTTCATCGTTCCAAGCAGCACATCTATTCCATTATCATTACCAGCAGTTGTTGCATAGCCCCATTCCCCCCAATCTGCATTGGTTACCAACACAAGATTTAAATTATGAGCAACAAAATTAGCAAACTCATCCTGCATCCCGGCTATATTATCGTTAAAATGATATGGCCCGTGGAAGTAGACCCCTGAATAGAACGTTTGCATCAGGTCTTCTTCGGATTTCTGGACTTGTTTCATAGTTACACTATAACAACCGCTGTTTGTAAATAATGCACTGAATAATCCTATAACTACTACCATTAAGATTTTATTTAATATCTCCTTCATGATTACCGCCCTCCTTCTACTTTCATTACATTATCACTCTTATCACTCCTTCCATGATGTTTATCTATCTTTAAATGGGGGAACGATGTTACATGTCGTTCCCCCCTCCCTCTAACAACAAAGGCTTGTTTGTTACTTTCTGGGTTTCCCTATATCAGATTTTGCAGCAGCAGAAACTATATCATCTTTTTCTGCATCAGTAATCAAACCTGCATTTAGAAAAACCTCTGCAATATGTGCTACACAAGAGACATATTCACCGTGGTTCTTGTAGAGACTATCTGCTGGACAATGTTGTGCAATTGAACATCCATTGGCATCTACCACATCACCTGATAGTGTGCCAAGACATTCATCTGACTCATCTGGTATCCCATCACCATCTTCATCTGGGGCTTTAAGACCGTAAATCATTTGAGGAGCACTTACGTCTGCTGCTAACCCTATATAGGTAGCAGTTGTTACCGGAATTGTCCCTTTCCGCCATCCACCCTCAACCCAGAATTCATCAACACCTCCGTCAATACGGGCTGCATAGAGATTCTGGAAAAGTGTTGCCCCATCTCCTGTTATTGCAACATAATCTACTACGTCTGACAGTGGAACCTCGTCTATATGCCATCCACCCCCAACCCAGATTACATCAATACCACCTGTCGCACGAAGCCCATAAAGCATTTGAGGAGCAGAACTATCCGCAGCTAAGTCTATATATAGCGTATCTACACCAACAGGAAGTCCTCCTTTCCTCCACACACCACCATCAACATAGAATTCGTCAATTCCACCATCAACACGAGCCGCATATAGATTCTGGAAAGGTGTTGCTCCGTCTCCTGTTATTGCAACGTAAGTGGTGCCTTCTGAGCCGGGGACTGCACCAATGCGCCATCCGCCTCCAACCCAGATTACATCAATACCACCTGTTGCACGAAGCCCATAAAGCATTTGAGGAGCAGAACTGTCCGCAGCTAAGTCTATATATAGCGTATCTACACCAACAGGAATTGTTCCTTTTCTCCATACACTACCATCAACCCAGAATTCGTCAATTCCGCCATCAACACGGGCTGCATAGAGATTCTGGAAAGGTGTTGCCCCATCTCCTGTTATTGCAACATAATCTACTACATCTGACAATGGAACTTCACCAACATGCCATCCACCTCCAACCCAGATTACATCAATACCACCTGCCATTGCGACAGTGGACGATGCTACTGCTCCTACAAGTAGAAATAAACTTATAGTTGCTGTTATTCTATTAATTATCCTTTTCATCTTTTTCTCCTTTCATTTCTAACTTTCTCTTTAATTTCCTACAATTAAAGCAGTTCTCTAAGAGTTCCCGGAAAATTTTTCAGGATAATATTTTGTGAGGTACCCTGCCAACCCTCATATATATCAAAGGGCACAACCTATTTGTTACTTTTTCTCACCTCCCTTTTGGTTCGTTTTGCCCTGCTTCTTCCGTGCTTATATCGTGCTTATCAGTATTGGAAGACCCTTCAGGTGTAGTTGTAATTTTATCAACCAACTGTTTAATCTGGTAGTTAAGATGCTCATCCATCTTGGCACGGGCATTCTCCACGTCCCCTTTAATTATGCTGTGGTATATCTCCCGATGCACTTCATCAATATAGCCCATCTCTTTTGGAGCGCGAACTAAACTCATTCTATAAGGTCTTAATATGGTTAAAAGAGATTGCAAGAAGACAGCCAATATCTGATTGCCTGCAATTTTTGCTATGTTCAGGTGAAATTCTTCGTCAGCAAGGATGAATTCCTCTTGATTATTCC
>JACQQJ010000209.1 GCA_016207035.1 Nitrospinota bacterium
ACTTAATATTTTATTAATAATTTATGCTCTATAAAACACCTACATATTATGAATTTAAGGTAAAAAGGGATGATGCAAGGTGCATAAGGTGTCAGGTTTGTGTTCGCCAGTGCCCATATAACTCTACATTTTATGATGAAGAGGAGGACAGAATCTATAATATTGATGCCAATTGTGTCGGTTGTCATAGGTGCGATACCTTTTGTCCTACAGATTGTATAACTATAAGTCGGGTAGGGGAGAACTTTAAGGAAAATGCAAACTGGAATGCCTGGGCTATAAGAAATTTGAACAAACAGGCAAATTCAGGCGGGATCCTGTTAACAGGAATGGGTTCTGACAGACCCTACCACATTTACTGGGACCACATAGTTGTGGATGCCAGCCAGGTGACAAATCCATCCATAGACCCGTTAAGGGAGCCAATGGAGCTTAAGACATATCTTGGCAGAAAACCTGACTTGCTGGAAATAGAAGATACAAAATCAGCTCAGCATGGTTATGATATAAAGAATATAAAGTTAAAGACAAAATTAGCACCACAGCTTGAACTCAATATTCCCATTATGTTCTCTGCAATGTCCTATGGTGCCATTAATTACAATGTCTGTGAGGCACTGGCAATGACAGCAGAGGCAATGGGGACATACTATAACACAGGCGAGGGGGGCCTCCATAAAAATTTATATAAATATGGAAAGAATACGATAGCTCAGGTGGCGTCAGGGAGATTTGGTGTCCACCTCGATTATCTTGGGGTATCAGCGGCAATAGAGATTAAGATCGGTCAGGGTGCAAAACCTGGTATCGGGGGGCATCTGCCGGGTGAAAAGGTTACGAAGGAGGTATCAAAGACCAGGATGATACCAGAAGGCTCAGATGCACTCTCCCCAGCCCCTCATCATGACATATATTCCATTGAGGATTTAAGACAATTGATCTATGCACTGAAAGAGGCGACAGATTATGAGAAACCTGTTTCTGTTAAGATAGCTGCTGTTCATAATTCTGCGGCAATAGCAAGTGGTATAGTGAGGGCAGGGGCAGATATTGTGGCAATAGATGGAATAAGGGGCTCAACCGGTGCCGCACCCCTTATGATAAGGGATAATGTTGGTATACCGGCAGAGCTTGCCCTGGCTCAGGTAGATCAGAGGCTCCGTGAGGAGGGGATAAGAAATTGGGCATCTGTTGTAATATCAGGCGGTATAAGAAATTCTGCTGATATTGTAAAGGCTATAGCACTCGGTGCTGATGCAGTATACATCGCAACTCCGGCGCTGGTTGCAGTAGGCTGTACAGTCTGTCAGAAATGTTATCTCGGTAAATGTGCATGGGGAATTGCTACCAATGATCCATACCTTGCGCGGAGGCAGAACCCAGAGATTGCAGCAGAGAGGTTATCAAATCTCCTTACTGCGTGGAGCAGAGAGATAAAGGAGATGCTCGGGGGGATGGGATTGAATGCTATTGAGAGTTTAAGGGGAAATAGAGAAAGACTGAGGGGAGTAGGACTTACAGAAAAGGAATTAAACCTTCTCGGATTGAAACATGCAGGGGAAGGGATGTAATAAAACCGTTCAAACCGTTTAATCGGCTTAAACAGCTTAAACAGGTTAAACCACTTTATGAAGATCGTTTATCCAAAAGAAGAGGCGTGTATGGCATGCAGGCTCTGTGAGGTAGCCTGTATTACAGAACACTCAAAATCAAAGGATGCAATAAAGGCATACAAAAAACAGAAACCCACACCTCTGTCAAGGACCTTGGTAGAAGAGATTTTTCCGACCCCATCTGTTTCAGTAATGTGCAGACATTGCTCTGATGCCCCGTGTATTGAGGCATGTTTTACCAGTGCGATGCATAGGAAGCCTGACGGCAGGGTAATTGTTGATGACGATAAGTGCGTGGGCTGCTGGATGTGTATAATGGTATGCCCTTTCGGTGTTATAAAGAGAAATCAATACACGAGTATTGAGCCCGGATTAATGGGTTTAGAGAGATCCCCTCAAAACTCAAAACTCAAGACTCAAAACTTAAAGATAAAACTCTCTTCTAAATGCGACCTCTGTCCAGATAGGAGTATACCTGCATGTGTAGAGGCATGTCCTAACAGGGCACTGGTGTATGAGGAGAGGAATTAAGCTTAAATCTACAGTAAATGGTTAAATATCTCATAATTGGAAATTCCGCTGCGGCAATAGGTGCTGTAGAGGCAATAAAGAGAAATGATAAAGTGAATCCTGTCACCATGATTTCTGATGAGCCGCATCATGTGTATTCCCGCCCTTTAATCTCTTACCTCTTAGCAGGCCAGGTGACAAAAGACAGGATGTATTACAGGGGTGAGAGTTTCTATAGAGATAATAATATAGAGACTATCTTTAATAAAAGGGTTGCAGGTGTAGATGCAAGGAAAAGTCAGGTGATATTGGAGGGTAGAGAAAAAATAAAGTATGACAGGCTTCTGATTGCCACCGGGGGAATACCGTTTGTTCCACCACTCTTAGGGGAAGGTATTAAAAAGAAAAAGAATGTCTGCACATTTACAAAGTGGAGTGATGCAGAGGATATAATGAAACTTTCAAGGAAGATAAAAAGGGCTGTAGTTATCGGTGCAGGAATGATAGGGGTAAAAGCGGTTGAGGGGCTCTATGCAATGGGAATTGATGTGACAGTGGTTGAACTGGCACCAGAGGTATTGAGCAGGGCACTTGACATGGATGCATCAAAAATTGTTCAGAAGGGGATGGAGGATAAAGGGGTAAAGATTATAACAAATAATGAGGTAGTAAAGATTATGGGCAGAGGCGGTTTGACTACCGGTGTGATTTTACGGAATAAGAAGATGATTCAGTGTGAACTCGTAATTATTGCCATCGGTGTTATGCCGAATGTAGGTTTTTTAAAGGGGAGCACTATAAAAGTGAACAGGGGGATTTTAGTGGATGAGAGGATGGAGACAAATATAAAGGGGGTTTATGCTGCAGGTGATGTGACAGAGGCGCTGAATATGCTTACCCTGGAAAAGATGCCTATACCTATATGGCCCCTTGCATATCAACAGGGGTCTATAGCAGGAGATAATATGTCAGGGGGGGCGAGTATCTATAAGGGTGGGTTCCCGATGAATTCCATAGAATTTCCAGGCGTTCCTACCATCTCTATGGGTATCGTTGACCCAAGGGGTGATGGATTTGAATCGCTCATAAAGAACGATGCAGTGAATAGAAATTATAAAAGGATAATACTTAAAAATGAAAAGGTTGTTGGAGCTATATTGGTTGGTGATCATATTGACAGGGCAGGAATATTAACAGGTCTTATAAAAGAAGGGATACCTGTAACGCAATTTAAAAATAAACTCCTTGACAGAGATTTTGGCTTTGTCCATATGTCAAGAGAGCACCGAAGGGAGAAATTGGAAAAAGCGGTTTAAACGGTTTAAACGGTTTAATCGGCTTGAACGGTTTATTATGAAACCAGGAATTTTAAGCCCCTATTGTGAGAAGGATATATCTGCCTGTGGGTTGACGGGTATTATTAGCAGAAAGGGGAAAATGATAAAGGGTGAGGTAATCATACAATCCATAACCTGTATGAATGAGAGGGGAAATGGACTTGGTGGTGGATTTGCTGCGTATGGTATATACAATGATTTCAAAAACCATTATGCCCTTCATATCATGTATAGTGATAAAAAGAGTATTTCCATCACAGAGGAATATTTGAGGGATACGGTAAAGATAGAGCATCAGGAGGTGATACCAACAAGGAGGGTTTCTGCAATAACAAACCCGCCCTATTTTATGAGATATTTCGTAAATCCCCCTGACGAGATTCATGAAAACATGGAGCATGAATCAATGGAATTGAGGGAGGATAATTATATGGTGAAGATCGTTATGCACATAAATTCAGAGATACCGGCTGCCTTTGTTGTCTCCAGCGGTAAGAATATGGGGGCATTTAAGGGTGTTGGGTTTGCCCATGAGATAGCAGATTTTTTTATGCTGGAGGATTATGAAGGTTATATCTGGATAGCCCATAACAGGTTTCCAACAAATACCCCTGGCTGGTGGGGGGGCGCCCACCCCTTTACACTTCTTGATTGGTCTATTGTGCATAATGGAGAGGTATCATCCTATGGTATAAACAAGAGGTATCTTGAGATGTTTGGTTATAAGTGCACACTCCTTACGGATACAGAGGTAATTACCTATATGCTCGACCTTTTAATAAGAAGACACAAACTCCCTTTAAGGCTTGCCTGCTCGGTTCTTGCAGCCCCTTTCTGGAAAAATATTGAGAGGATGGAAGATGATGAGAAAAAAACAATGACAGCACTTCGGATGGTATATGGGAGCGCACTTTTAAATGGACCCTTTGCTATCCTCTTTGCACATAACAGAGGTCTTGTAGGATTGAGCGATAGGGTGAAGTTAAGACCCCTTGTAGCGGGTGAGAAGGATGATATGGTTTATATGGCGAGTGAGGAATCCGCAATAACAGAGATTTGCCCGAATCCTGATAGGATTTTCAGACCTGATGCAGGTGAACCGGTAATTGCAGAATTAGAGGCAAGTTAATAAAGTTATCATGTTATAATGTTCATAAAGTTAATATTTCTTTGAACTTTATGAACATTTGAGCTTTTTTATGCAGATAAATGCAGCAGGATGTCATTATAGAATACTGAATCAGCAGATAAAGGAAGCAGTAAAAAGTGGTGAAAGACATATAGAACTCTTTCATGTTAATGGGCAGAGGTATATCGGTGATGGTGTCAGGGGAGATGTAGTGATAGTAATAAATGGGGTCCCGGGAAATGATCTCGGGGCATTTATGACAGGCCCAACGATTATCGTCAACTCATTTGCTCAGGATGGCGTGGCAAACACTATGAATGACGGAAAGATAGTTATAAAAGGTCATGCAGGTGATGTCCTCGGCTATGGTATGAGAGGGGGAAGGCTATTTGTAAAAGGGGATGTTGGCTATAGAGTTGGTATTCATATGAAGGAGTATGAGGATAAAATTCCTGTAATTATAGCAGGCGGCAGGGCAGGGGACTTCTTTGGCGAATATATGGCTGGAGGGATACTTATACTTTTAAATCTCAATGATGAAAAACCGCAAAAGGCAACAGGGGACTATCTCGCAACAGGAATGCACGGGGGAGTAATATATATTAGGGGAGATATAGACAAATATCAGATAGGTGACGGTGTAGGTATTAAAGAATTGAAAGAGGCTGATAATACAGTTTTACATAAGCTGCTGGACGAATACTGTAATGACCTTGATATTGATAAGGAATTTATCCTCAAGAAACCCTTTACAAAACTTATCCCGATTTCCAAAAGACCTTATGGAAAGTTGTATGCCTATTGAACTTCTGACCTCCCTATCAAGATAGTGTGTCCAAACAGCACTATCCTTCAGATTGGCAAAGAAGAGAACTTCTCTACTGCCTGCGGTAGCTCAATTGGAACGAAGTAGTGTTCTGGATAAAGATAATCCTCACCTTAATCATCAACGATTCGGATAGAATTAACAACCGCTGCATAATATCGCAGATACCTTTGATGTATGAATTCTGTGATTGGGGGGAAGTAAGTTTGCGGTTATTGGTTTTTGACATTTTGCTTTACATTAGATAATTCTAAATGCTTTAAGTTCCTTTGCTATCTTTATAAATGCTTCATCCATATTATCATGAGTAAAATTTTCCCAGACCTTTGGAGCAATATTTGAAGGGAAAATGCAACCTTCTTCTTTAAGATAAATAATATTGTTTTGAATTTTTTCCTGTGCAAGTCCCATCTCATGTATAACATTAGGTCGAGGTTGATAGTATTCTTCTTTCGCAGTTTTTACTTTATCATCCTTCGTAGCGAGAATAATAACTGCCATACAAGTATCCATTTGATCTTCAACTAAATCATCTATAGCTTTTCCTTCGCTTGGTTCATTCTTGACAATAACTGGTGCAATTCCTAACCCTCTAAGAAATCGTTCCAGTTTAATTAAAGCATTTGTCTCTATTCCATGACTAATAAAAATTCTTCTTTCTTTTTGTGATGATATATAATCAGTAGTAATTTCTTTCTCTGCGTCCTCTCCTTCTAAAATTGCAATAATTCCTTCAAGTTCTAAAAGTGCATTTCTAATAGAATCTACTTTAATTTGAGGAATATCATTGCCAATAGCAGATTTATATATATCCCATTTGACACCAGTAGCAGGATGATACATAATCCGACCCTTACTGTATTTCGTTAAATACTCATCTATTTGGTAGAACAATTTAAAAAGCTCTGTTTGTTGTTCTTTCAGTTTTTGATGATTCTTTATTGGATAATCTGGAATTGTATCATTTAATGAATTTCCCCATAGCTCATAATGTTCTTGTAACAAGTCTTTAAATTCTTTCATTTTTTCAAGAAGTATCTTTACTTTCATAACTCCCCCCTAAATGCCTTTCTTAAAATTGCCTGTGGCAAGGCAGCTAATGCGGATTGTTGGTTTCGGATTGTGGATTGTAGATTTTCAACTCCATCGTAAGATGTATTATATTCTCCACAACTACATATAGGAAAGATGTTTATATCCTCTTTTAGTTGTGGATAGAAGGCAGGAATATTCTTAAAATTGTTTAACAGAAAGACATCCTGATTATAGGGATATTGGAATAGGATTTGATAAAGGATTTTGCATAGAGATGGAAGCAAAAGCACCATCTGTCTCATATGAAACCTACAATATTGGATATATTTGGAGCATGGGCAGTAGCAAAATAGAAATTTTTAAGCAAGGATGATATAATTTGACTGGACTCATGACACCTAACCACCTTAAAACCTATTACGAGAACATCCTCACAAGTATTCAGGATGGTATAATTGTAGTATCCAATGACTACGCCATTACCACCTTCAACCCTGCTATCGAGGAGATGAGCGGTATATCATCCTCTCAAGCCATTGGTAAATCCCTTGAAGCGGTCTTCCCTGGCGAAGCAAGGATTTTAGAGTTGACAGGTAAAACTATAAATAATGGGATTACCTATTCAGATTCTGACTTCCAGATAATGCGGAAATGGGATAGGAAGATATTCCCAATCAGTCTTATAATCTCCCCTTTTTCTGATAAAGAGGGGAATATAGCTGGTGCGGTACTTGTACTGAGAGATATGACAAGGACAAAGGAACTTGAAGAAAATTTGAGAAAGGCTGACAGACTTGCTTCTTTAGGCACTTTGGCAGCAGGTATGGCACATGAGATAAAAAATCCCCTCGGTGGACTGAGAGGTGCTGCGCAACTTTTAAGAGAGGAGATAAATAATGTCAAGTATATAGAATATCTAAATGTAATAATCAGAGAAGTAGATAGGGTAAATTCAATCGTTGAAAATCTTCTGCACCTCGGAAGCCCAAAACAGCTCAAGTTAAAACCTGTAAATATTCATAAGGTCTTAGAGGATATTCTACTACTGGAAAAGATATCACTTAATGAAAGGAATATACATGTTATTCAAATCTATGACCCGAGCATCCCCTTTGTTACAATTGATGAGGGGCAGATCAATCAGGTATTTTTAAATATTATTAGAAATGCAATAGAGGCAATGCCTGATGGGGGAAAGTTGACTCTTATTACAAAGATATTTTATGATTATATTGTTATTAAAGAGAACAGCAGGCGGGAAGCAAACATGATCCTTATTGAGATAAAGGACACAGGTATGGGTTTTCATGATGATGTGCTTCCACATCTGTTCACGCCATTCTTTTCCACAAAGAGTAAAGGAACCGGTTTAGGACTTGCAATATCGCATAAGATAATAGTTGAAGAGCATAAGGGCAGGATAAAGATTGATAATAGGGCAGATGGAAAAGGGGGTATGGTTCAGGTATTTTTACCTGTAGCTCCTTAGATATAGAGTTTTTATGAAGAATATATTGGTTATAGATGATGAAGAGAGTATACGATGGGTCTTTAAGAAGGGTCTTGAAAAGAAAGGCTATTGTGTTCATACATCTGAGACTGGAAGGGATGCTGTTTCCTTACTTTTAAAGAATGAATATTTCTTGGTCTTTCTTGATATCTTTTTGCCTGATGAAAATGGTCTTCAGATACTGGACAACATAAAGAAACAGGGAAAGGATACGGCAATGGTAATAGTTATGACAGCTCAGGGGACAATGAAAAATGCTATTGATGCAATACAGAAAGGTGCATATGACTATATAACAAAACCTTTTGATATGGAAGAGATATATCTTTTGGTTGAAAAGGTAGAAAATATTAAAAAACTTGAGAGCCGGGTTCACACATTAGAGGAAAAGCTCAAGACAAAGTTTGATAATGAGGAAATTATAGGAAAGGGTCAGAAAATGCAGGCAGTTTTTAAAACGATCGGAAAGGCGGCATCTTCTGACCTTACTGTCCTTATAAGAGGTGAGAGTGGAACAGGGAAAGAATTAGTAGCAAGGGCACTTCATCGGGCATCTATGAGATCTAATAAGCCTTTTATAGCAGTTAATTGTGCAGCCATCCCTAAGGAGCTTCTTGAGAGCGAGTTATTTGGATATGAGAAAGGGTCTTTTACCGGTGCCTCCGAAACAAGGGAGGGTAAATTTGAACTTGCAGATGGCGGAACTATATTCCTTGATGAAATTTGTGATATGGATATATCTCTCCAGGCAAAGCTTTTAAGGGTCATTCAGGGGATGGAATTTTATCGAATCGGAGGTAAGGTGCAAATAAAGGTGGATGTGAGAATAATTGCAGCAACAAATCAGGATATAGAGACAGCTATTCATGAGAAAAGATTTAGAGAGGACCTTTATCACAGACTTAATGTAATCACTATTCCTTTGCCATCCCTCAGGGATAGACGTGATGATATACCTGTTTTAGCAGAATATTTCTTAAAGAGATTTAGAAATGAACTTGGTGCTCAGGTAAAATATATAACCGAAGATGCAATGCAAATCCTTAAAGGCTATGAATGGAAAGGGAATGTAAGAGAGCTTGAAAATGTTATAAAGAGGGCTATCGTGATGTCAGGTGGAGATTCTATTTTGCCAGAGCATATCCCGTTGGCAGGATATATTAAGAAGGATAAGGATTTTATCCATGATGTGATATGGTCAAGGGTTCAGGATATTGCTGGCAAAGGTAATCTTTATAATGAGATTATAGGTGAGATAGAAAAAGAACTTTTACTATCGGTTCTGAAAAAGACAGAATGGAATCAGTTGAGGGCTGCTGAGATACTCGGGATTAACAGGAATACCCTGAGCAGAAAGGTAAAGGAATATGGTATAATCGTTGAACGGAAAATTTCTTGAGAAAATGGAGAGATTCTGTTAATTTATTAAGAAGAAACTCATTATGTGGATAGCATTTAAAACAAATAGATATTTTGCAGGGTAATTGGCGGCAGTTTTACCATGAAATTATCCAAAAAATTAAATTTAGAAATA